>JACRHA010000171.1 GCA_016234185.1 Nitrospirota bacterium | reverse complement strand
TAATAACTTCGCAAGCTCAGGATCTATGTCCTGACCCGTAATGCCAAGCCAGGGCCTTATCACATGGCCTTTTTCAATCAACTGAGGGACAACCTTTTTCACTACATTTACGGAAATTGCAAACCCGATTCCCACATTGGCCCCTATCGGACTGAATATGGCCGAAGTAACACCTATCATCTTCCCGTCACTATTAAGAAGAGGACCACCGGAGTTTCCAGGGTTTATGGCCGCATCGGTCTGGATGATCTCCCTCATAAGCCTGCCATTGGTAGCCCTCATGGTCCTCCCCAGAGAACTCACTATCCCGATGGTGAGTGTCCTCTCCAGGCCAAATGGATTACCGATGGCCAGGACCTTCTGCCCCACCTTTAATCCGCTTGAATCCCCAAGGGGAATTACTTTAAGCTTTTCCTGGGGCACATCTATCCTGATAACAGCCAGGTCATTGCTGGGGTCTGTGCCAACAACCTTTGCCTCCCACTTACTCCCATCAGAGAGGGTGACATCCAGCCTTTGGGCACCTTCGACTACATGGTAGTTGGTAAGGATATCCCCCTTCTTATCGATCATAGAACCGGAACCGGTGCCGCCTTCAGGGACAGGGTTAAAGAAAAAATCATAGGATACAGCCGTGTTGATAATATTAACGACCCCTGGGCTCATCCCCTCGTAGACCTTGATGTTGGCATCTTCTTCCGGGGAGAAGGCTTGAGCTGTTAATGGAAAAAATAAAACAAGTAAAAAAATACCAATTTTCAGATTCATCTTTTACTCCCCCCTAATTTTTTGTCCTTGAACCCACCTGCTCCATTATCGTCATTCAGATAACCACTCATCGGGTCAGTGACAGCTCGGCGGCTTGCTTCCATACTGTTTTCTGCCTGCATCTCCGAGGCGCTTCAAGAAGCGCTGCCAGCGGCTCATCTTCTCGAGTTCTTCCGCTTCAGGACCCTCATCGAAGGTCTTCTTACAATGTTCAGAGCAGAAATAGTAGGTCCCTTTCCGATCTTCATGTGTGTGAAATCTGGCGGCCCGCTCATCCACCTCCATCCCACAGACAGGATCCCTTACCATAACGCATCCCTCCTCGACACATAAAGTATAGCACCTGATATATAGACCTGCCACAAAGAAGGGGTCTTAATAGATGCTAATCCTTTGAAACATTGTATATTTTTAAATTCTTATAGGTAGGCTATTGTCCTGCCGGCATCTCGGAGAGCAATATGACGGTCAAAACAAAAGATGGATTCCCGAACCGAAGGAGTCATACCTCTCCCCTCCCGGATCGTGTCCTATGATCTTCCATTCATCACCTTCGAAGACTAAATAATGTATCGCATCAAACCAGATATCTATCTGAACAGGTTCCGCAGTGAAAGCTGCCGGAGAAGGCATTTTCCTGTCCCGCCTCAAGATGGATACACCAAACAGAGCACCGGTACAGGTGACTTGAGCCGTCTTCTTCTCCTGGTCTGCCACGATCCTTGAAAAGACATGCCTAGATGAGAGATGGTCATACCGTGAAAAGATATCCTCCCATATCCTGGATGTATCTTCCTTTCGTAACCCCCTGTTACGGTAGTCCTTTGAATAGACTGCCATAACTCCGGAAAGACTTTCAGCCCGGAGGGCATCCTCTGCCCGATTGAATGTAGTCAGGATGGCCTTCACTGTCTCAGGGTCTGCCTGCACCTCTGCCCCTTCAAGGATGTCTGTTACGGCAAAGGCATGGGAATTTCCGAAAAGAACCAAGAAGAATAAAAAGCCTGTCCAGATACATAATCTTCTCATCATCACCACCCCCTTTTGACACTTTATTGGGCTGCACACTAAATTAACACCAAATTTCTCCCGGAACCCCTTCTGTCCTGCCTAGAAATTGACCATCAATTCACCTGTAGCCCCATAGTCAGTGCTATCATCTGCATCTTTTTGTGTAATGTTTGCCTCCACTGCCAGTCTCAAGTAACTTTGCAATGTCCGGACATAACCTATAGTCCATTTCTCATTTCTGTCATTTCCGGTATCATCATCGGGATCAATAAAATCGTATCTTGCAAGTACCGTAAAATTATGAGGCTCAAAATAATCCTCAATTTCCACAAAGAAGGCATTCCCCTGGACATTACCTCCTAGGGCAGATGAAGCCTTATCCTGGCTCCTCACATATCCTGCCATTATCTCAAAATTTCCTCCGAGGATACCGGGGAAGATCTTGTTACCGGTCAATGCATAGCGCGCAAAACCGGTACGCTCGTCTGAGACATCAAACCAGCTACCCCAGTAGCCATAAAGGGTAATCCCTGAGGCTAGGTCATCTAGTATCCGCTCATATGCAATGGAATAATCCTTTGCAGTATCAGTATCTCCTTCGTCTCCCTTTCCATCAGGGTTAATGCCATTTAGGATCTGGGCAATAATCCTTGATTTCTTATAGACATGGGTTAATTCAAGACCCCTCTGGTCTGTATTGATCTTAAAGGGGGCTCCGCCAGTTGTAAGGTCAGATGATAGCGGCGAGGCTGTACTTATGCCCGTAGGCCTGTCAAATCCCCCAAAACCCACCCTTGTCAAGGTATGGAACTGTCCGACTCGGAAGGTGCTGTAGTGATCGGGCTGTCCATAGACACCGCTTATGGATGCCACCAGCTCAAGCTCACCCTCTCTTTCCCGTTCCAATTCATTAAAGGCGCTGAAATATCTTGTGAGCGCACCGGAATAAAAGATAGTTGTATCATTCAACACGAATTCACTCCTTGCAGGGTCATTCTCAATATTCTCATACTCATAGCGGACCCTTGTGCGGGCCGCCAAAAAATCCCCAACCTTTGAGATATCCTGATCCTTATTAAATTCCTCCGGTGTTCTGTATCCGGCCCTCCGAAACTCATGACCGAAGGAATTAAGTCTTGGGACATTGGGGTAGTGACACATAGAGCAGTCCGCATTATATTTTCTGGCAAAGGCAGGTATTGCATGGGCAGGTATTGGGTTGAAGGACTCTAAAATAAGGGATATTAAAATCATACCAAAAAACCAGATAAACTTCTTGAAAAGAAATTCTCTCTCCATGACGTTCTCCTTTATATTAATTATATGTCTAGAATTGACCGAACCTCCTCTTGATAAGACAAGAAAGTAATTTGCATCGTTAAAATTTATAGCACTATAGAGAAATGACCGCAACCCCCAAAAGGGGTATTTTTCTGACGACTTAGAGCTTAAGGTTGATAATATAAAATCCTATTTCTTTAAAGAGAGCAAGTAATCAACTAGAGCTGAAAGCTCCTCCTTAGTAGCCTTTACGGGCATCATCTTGGTACCAGGGATCGTCCCTTTGGGATCCTGCAGGAACTTCATTAACCAATCACTATCACGTTTGCTTCCCACATCTGAGAGGTCAGGACCCTTCTTGCCTCCTTTCCCCCCTATGGCATGACATAAACTGCATCTTTTCTCATCAAATATCTTCTTCCCCTTTTCAATCTCTGGCCCTTCAGCCAGCAAAAGGTTATAGGAGACCATAGAAATTAACATTCCAGATAAACCTACAGCTATAAACCTTTTCATCGCACCTGCCTCTTTTCTTTCCAGCCTGATTAATTTGTTGAATATTGTTACTATCCCTAATTAGAGTTGAATTGATTCGTCTTTTGTATATTTTTTTAATATAGCACCTTAATCCTTAACCGTCAAGGTAACAAGGCTGGAACTGGGTAGGGAGGGTAATTAATCTTGACCCTTTGAATTAATGAGGAAATATAAACATATATGCATTTTATCGAAGGCTCCAACCAAAGGAGATAGATATCTTCCACCAGGTTGCCTTAATCTGATTCATGGGATAATATTAAAAATAAGTAAGGAGGCCTCAATGCCAGGGCAGATCAAGTTCCCTTTGTTAATTCTTGGAAGCCTTTATTTCCTATCTATGGGTAAAGAACCGATGTCCTCCTTTTAAGGAGGTCCTTAAGGAGACGGATATGGAAGATCTGGTCGCTTATATTAAGACGTTTAAATAAAGGTTGAGATTATTCGGCATCCTGATAAAGGAGAAGCCCTATGATTTTTAAGGTTAAACCTGATTTCTGCCGAATGGCCGGCAGGTCATTCTTTATTACACTTTTTATTTTATTTCTTATTCTCTGGTCTATTGGACCTCTGATGGCCAAAACAGACATAGGTAAAAATGCCGAGATACATGCCCTCCCGGAAGAGGTTAAGGAACTTATGGCGACCTTTGAGAGGATGGACAAGGCTATCCAATCAAAGAATCTCGATGTGCTGATGAATTCGTATTCAAAGAATTATTCGCACTTCGGGGCAGACCGGAATGAAATGAGAAAGGTCTGGACTAGGCTTTTCCAGGATTATAAGGAACTACTTATAGGCCATACCTTCAATCGGATCCATATTGATCGATCCAAACGTATGGCATACATTGTGTGTACCGGTTTAGTATTCGGCATAAATACACGCACCGGGAAGAAGGAGCGGATTGATGGTTGGGTCGATGAGGTTCATTATCTGATCCATGAAGAGGGGGAATGGAAGATCTTAGGACATGACGTAGAGTCTATTGAACCTGGCCGATTCGGCGCAGCATTTCATCCCCTCTTCTAAAAACAGCCACGGAAGGAAT
>JACRHA010000172.1 GCA_016234185.1 Nitrospirota bacterium | reverse complement strand
TTGGTATTTCAGTTTCAACGTTAGACTCTCCGAATTTATAGATAAGCAGCGCCACGATTATCCTTTCACGAACCGAGCCGACTTCCATTCCTGTTTTGCCAGCCCGAGAACTTTCTAATTCAGCAAGTTGGAATAAATAGGGCAATCGTTTCTTAATTTTTTCTACAAGGTTTTTATCGGTGAATATCTCTGTTAGTTTACCAGCCATTTCTTACCTCGTTTTTCTATTTATATAGCAGCTATTTTTTAATTTTATCTATTTTATTTATTATAACGCTTGTGTTCAGGTGCGAGCGGCACGCGTAGTGGGCCGAACATCACCTGCAACGCATTGTTATGTTTCTCAATTTGGCGATGCCAGAAAAGCCGCGGCGCTTGCATCTTCGTCAATTGCCTTGGTGAATTTCCCAAGTTGGCTGAACTCGACAAAATCGAGCAAAAAATAGTCATCCCGCCGGTTTTCATGCCTATCAATGTACGCGTAACGAACTTCAAGCTGAAAATTATCAGTAACCGGCTCTGGTTTTGAATCGGTGCAGAAGTCAACAGAATAAATCTGCTCGAACGAACTGCACACTACTACTGGAAACTCGATAAGCGCCTTCGGACTCCTCCGCGATTTTTTGAGTGAGGAGACAGATACGGGCTGGCCACGCATAGACACCATAGCATTGAGAGCTTGGTTCAATGCTTTGTAAAACGGCTCATTCTCGGGTGCTTTACTTGTACTTGTTGAGAATAGCTTTGCCACCCGTGGACTTTGTGAAAGATAGTGGTGTTTCTTGGTGTATGAGTTGTCTGCTCGGAAAGGTCCGCCGGCGCACACAAGTTCTAGTGCCGATTCCTGATCTTTGTCTGCGAACCAAAATACAGAAAGCGAGGGAACGAACTTGCATTCAATAAACGAACGTACGGCTACATCATCTACTGGACGGCCAAACATACCCCTCACGGGCCAGAGTTTTTCTGCGACCAAATCGACTTCACGGGCTTTGTTTTGAGTTTGATCCATATAGTACGGACTCACGACAACGTGCCATCCATTTTCGGAAAGCCATCGGGCAACTTTCGCGTGGAAATTGTTTCCGCTACCACGAATCAGCTTAGCTCACATCGACTTCCTCAGGCGCGACCATTATTCCGTCTCCCGGTTCTGGAAACATAACATTGTCTTTTAAGTTTATTCAACATTATGGTGGATTATAGAAACTAAAGGTGAGATAGTCAAGAAAATGAACTATAAAATCGTTGGGAATGAAGGGGAGATGCAATATTATAACTAATTTTGATTTAAGATTTTTTGATTTAAGATTTGAAGAACTATTATATAGATGACATCATTGCTGTCCGGTTAAAATAGCGCCCCCTGTAGCGACTCACTTCTAGCAACCAGCAGGCACTTGGGATTAAGCGTCAGGATATCTATAAGAGTCTTTCTTTCAAAAAGCATTTCCCGAATCACACGGCTCAATTGAAGCAAAGAGAAACCGTATTTCGTCTGGTATTTTATGTATGTAAGAAGAAGATAATAGCACATAGCTATCCATATCTGGGTGAGCACGGCATTTTTGCTGGTACCGAGGAAAGATTTTATCTTTAGGTTCTGCTTGATCCACTTGAAAAACAATTCTATCTGCCATCGTGATTTGTATATCCGGGCAATCGTCGTAGCGGCAAGTTTGAAATTGTTGGTCAGGAACGTCAATGTCTTTTTCCGTTCTTCATCGAAATACCTGATGAGCCTTAGTTGCTCGGGATAGTTCTCTTTGGTGAGAGACCCGGAAAGGGCGATCGTCTCATCGCTTATAACCCCTTTGCCTGATACCGGATGCTGTCCGGTTACAGCATAATCTATATTGGACTTGGCCCTGGTGACAAACCATACCCCTTGTTCTGCAAGTGAATAAAGCCACTTATAATCGATGTATGCCTTATCCACCGAAACGATGCTGTCCGGTGACAGGGGAAATGTATTCTCCTTGACCACCCGTACATCGTGCTTCTTGCCATCGGTTATGGTCAGGAATGTGGGTAGCGCTCCGGAATGGTCATACAGGCAGTGCATTTTAATTGCGCCCTTGGTCGTTCTGAACTTAGCCCAGGGGAATACTGCAAGGCATAGGTCAATGGTTGTCGCATCTATCGTATAAAGAGGATTCTTGAAACGAAACCGGTGCTTCGGTGTCAGATCCCGGCATCGGCCAAGCAGATGGTAAAAGGTATCCTCAAATATCCGATAATCCCTCTTTGTATTGGCATCGGACAAGGTGCTTCTGTGGATACTGGTAAATCCAAGGTGATACCACCTGGCAGTATGTGATGAGAGTCCTGTTTCTATATCCCGCAGGCTGTCCTTAAGCGTGATCTGGGAATAGAGAATGGTAATATATTGTTGCCAGGCACTGAATGTCTTCACGTATCGGTCTCCCTGGTACCGTTCTACTGCCCTGTCAAATTGATATCTCGGACAAAGTTTCAATATCTCCGAGAATATGGTGTATACTTTATGCATGGTCTGTTCCTCCTTGTCAGATGAAGGTTTGGTCGCCTTTATTATCTAACAAGTATAAAGAACAGGCCTTGCTTTTATAAACTTTTACCGGACACTAGTGAGATGAAATATAGTATTGCGTATTATAGCAACCGCAAGAATTATAGTTACACGTTAGCGGAATGTGCAATTTAATTTAAAATCCCCCTCTCCCACTTATTCTTCTCCGAATATAGTTCAGGCTGCAAAAAAAATGGGGAAAGCGACCCTCCGCCTTCCCCATAATCCATTGTAACCTTTTTAACCCTTGAAGGTTCGCGGCGCCCGCACCGGTACAGGACAGTTTACAACAAACCCGACAGGATGGGTCATGGGCGATCCTGTAAAGCGCTGGACCAATCCCTTTGACTCCGTACTTAGGATCTGACTATGGTTGAATAAGAGTCTGGGACTAGAACTGTCCGTCCATTTAAAGGCATAATGATCCCAGAAGCCGCTCCAGTTGCGATGTCTCGGCGGGTTATCAACTATGCTGGGTTGGAAACCCATGGGTCCTGTTCCCTTTATTCCATTGACAAATACGAGGATCTTTGCAGCCGCGTCCACCTCACGCAATAAGGATGCCTTTGGAGAATAGGCTACATTCATCATCTTTGAGGGGCCTTCCAGGGAGGCGTCTGTGACTATATATCGCTCAGAGGGGAAGCATTCGTGAAGCTTGAACGTGACCTGCATCTTCTCCGTATTTACCGGTTCGATAAGCTGACCTTCTCCCAGGTATTCTTCAAGTCTGGTGTCTCTTGGCAGTTCCCCTCCTGGCCATTTGACCAGAGGAAAGTTTACAATAATATTGGTAGGCCTTATTGAGATGTCTCCTTTGCCTTCAGCCTCCTTTAGAGACCTGACTGATTTCAATATTCCTGCATCCCTCTTTTTTGAAACCCTGAAGATCCGCCAGGCCGGGGTATAGTCAGCCCTTCCAGGGATACTACTCAAGACAGGCCATTGTCCCTCTATGTGATAGAAATCTGCGTATGCCTTTTCCCCCAGCATCTCTTCGCCGTCAAGGGCTAATGAAATCCTTGGTGAGAAGATGAGGCCATTTGCCCTGGCATAATCCTTATCCGATGCCTCTGACCTGATAAAATATGCCTTATCTCCTTCGAAATATCCGCCATGAATCTCGAGCGTTACAAAACCGAATCTCCCCTTCCATTTATCGGAAGATAGGGCAAAGTCCACAACATCACCTATGAGTTTTTCTGTCTCCTTTACATTCTCCAAAATAGCAGCATGAGCAATATTCCCATAAGGCATTGATGCCCCTGTCCAGAAGCTACCCATACCAATACCTCCTGCAAATATAGCCGATGTCCTGAGAAAATCCCTACGGGTTATAATCCTTTTCATCTTAGTACCTCCTTTTTACTGTTTTTAATAGACGTATCATGTTATAAGATTATCATGTCCTTTAAACCAGATATGTATTCCTCCTTACGTTTTAATTTATTTTCCTTTGAGTTGAACCCTTTGCCTTATTTTGTATCCCGGATTACATCTTTATTGTGTAAATTAGCATATCCTGACAGTATGATTATAGATGAGGAGATATTTGCAGTAGGTGAACCTGATCCGGAGCAGTTAATCCGGTTTTTAAGGCAGAAGGTAGAATAAAAAAAGAGTATTGTAGGGATATAAGAAGATTTGTAGTATAATAATTTACTCTGAAAGTAGATACCCCGGGCAGATCCCATGGCATTTTTAAAAACAAGTTCTACTTGACTCGCCTCGCCTGTGGGTATCTACCCAGCGAGCAAAGCGAGCGTTGAGGGGGAGGCTCCATCCGGCTTTGCCGGTGGAGGGGGCGACGCAAGCCCCTATAATAGAGCAAGTCCCTGCAATAAGGTCGGTCAAGAGGAGGAAATATGGAGGAGATCTTTCAAGGAAAAGAGGCCTTCGGGCATCCGGGGATCCCTCCCAGGTGGACTCATAGCTCGAAGGATGGGGTAGGCACAGCCTACCACACGGCCAGCCGGATCTGGTTTACTCTTTCTCACGGAATCTTAAATGAGGTATATTTCCCGACCGTAGATTCACCCCAGATCCGGGACTTAGAGTATCTGATCACCGATGGAGAGAGCTTCTTTCATGAAGAGAAAAGGGATCTAGCAACGGAATTAGCATATATCGATAAGCATTCCCTGGGCTATCGTATTATTAAAAGCGATCCTAAGGGACGCTACCGCATCGTTAAAGAGATTATCTCCGATCCGTATCTTCCCTGTGTCCTGATACAGACCCGATTGGAAGGGGATGAGGCCTTTTTAAAGAGGCTCCATCTCTATGTCCTGCTGGCGCCGCATCTGGATGGGAGGGGGTGGGGCAACAGTGCGGCAAATATAAATGTGGCGGGCCGGGAGCTCTTGGTTGCCTTCAGGAATCGTGTCCATCTGGCCCTGGGTGCGACGGTGCCTTTTGTCCGAACCTCTTGCGGATATGTAGGGGCAAGCGATGGCTGGACAGATCTTCACGATAACTTTCGGATGGACTGGCAATTTGACTATGCAAAAGATGGCAACGTAGCCATGATAGGGGAACTGGATCTTTCAAAGACCAGGACATTCAAGCTAGGGCTCGGCTTTGGATTCGCCCTCCATGGCGCTACAAATACCTTGTTGCAATGTCTCGGTATTCCATACGAAGAGTCGAGAAAACGTTTTCAGGATCAGTGGCAGCGCATCTGCTGCGATATTCTTCCGCTTGAGAAGGTATCAACGGATAATGGACGTCTCTACCATGCAAGCCACAGCCTTCTTTTGGCCCACGAAGACAAAAACTATCCCGGGGCAATCATTGCCTCGATGAGCATACCGTGGGGGGAGATACAGGGGGATGAAGAGGGATTGGGGGGCTATCACCTGGTCTGGACAAGGGATCTGTGCAATAGCGCCACAGGTTTCCTTGCGGCAGGCAACCGGGTGACACCTTTTAGGGCGCTCATCTATCTTGCCGCCTCTCAGAGACCTGACGGAGGCTTCTATCAAAACTTCTGGATCAACGGAAGCCCATACTGGCAAGGGATTCAACTTGATGAGGTTGCATTTCCGGTCATCCTGGCCTGGCGCCTCCGGGAATTGAACGCACTCAAGGATTTCGATCCCTACCCGATGGTGCTAAAGGCGGCACACTATATGATCCGGCAGGGCCCTGCTACTCCCCAGGAGCGCTGGGAGGAAAATAGCGGTTACTCCCCCTCTACCCTCGCATCCAATATTGCCGCGCTGATCTGTGCGGCGGCATTTGCCCGCCAGCGCAAGGATATTGCAACGGCCCAATATCTTGAGGAATACGCCGATTTTCTTGAATCTCATATTGAGGCATGGACAGTAACGAGCCAGGGGACGCTGGTACCGGGGATCTCCCGCCATTTTATCCGAATCCATCCGGTAGATTGTCATGATCATGATCCCCTTGAGGATCCCAATACCGGCACCCTTGTTCTCCATAATCAACCTCCTGGAGGACGGTTCGAATTCCCGGCCAGGGAGATCGTGGATGCGGGCTTTTTGGAGTTGGTTCGCTTTGGGATCCGCAAGGCGAAGGACTCTTTAATTGAAGACTCCTTAAAGGTTATTGATGCGGTACTCAAAGTAGAGACCCCTTTTGGACCCTGCTGGCGGCGGTACAATCATGACGGCTATGGCCAGAGGCCTGATGGCGGCCCGTATATGGGCTGGGGTCAGGGCCGGGCCTGGCCAATTTTGACCGGAGAGCGGGCCCACTACGAACTTGCGGCAGGCCAGGATATAAAACGCTATATCAGGGCGATAGAGGGGTTTGCATCTAAAGGTGGGATGCTGCCGGAGCAGATCTGGGATGTGCCGGATCTGCCGGAGTCCGGGATGCATCTTGGCCGTCCGACCGGATCGGCGATGCCCCTGATGTGGGCCCATGCCGAATATATCAAGCTCCTCCGTTCTGTACATGATGGGATGGTATTTGATCGAATCCCTATTGTGGCTGAGCGGTACCTCAAAGGGAAAGGCCGTAAAGATCTCGAGATCTGGAAACCGAACCGTCATTTCCGGTCAGTTAGACCGGGCATGGTATTACGGGTTCAGGCACCGTTCTCCTTCAGGTTGCACTGGACGATCGATGAATGGAATAAGGTGAAGGAGACCGAGTCTGCCTCCACGGCGGTAGGCATCCATTTCGTGGATATTCGTGTTTCGAAGCGCCAGAAGACCCCGGTCCGTTTTACGTTTTATTGGCCCGATGAAGATCGGTGGGAAGGTAAGGATTTTTCAGTGGCCGTCATATAGTGAAACCATAACAATGGACAGAGACTATGACGAGTAGATTCTCGGCCTTCCTGGGCCGTTATGAAGGGCAGATCAATAGGGTGCTCCATTCCTTGGATCAAAACCATTTTTCTGAGAGGCTCTGGGCCAGGGATGCCACCCTCTGGAAGTCTGGTCCGGAGATCCAAAAGAAGATCAAAAACCGCCTCGGCTGGTTAACAGTGACCGGGGCCATGATTGATCAAGCTGGCGAAATAATGGAGTTCGCCCGATCGGTCAGGGAGGCCGGTTTTACCCATGTTGTGCTTTTGGGAATGGGCGGGAGCAGCCTATGCCCGGAGGTCTTCCGGATGAGTTTTGGCGTGGTTAAAGGCTATCCCAATCTAATAGTGCTTGATACCACTGACCCGGCCACGATCCTCAAAACAGAGAAGGGCATTGATCTTACTAAGACCCTTTTTATTGTCGCAAGCAAGTCTGGTACAACCATTGAAGTGGAATCCCTCTATTCCTATTTTTACGAGAAACTAAATGCCATAAAACAGGATTTAATTGGAGATCACTTCATGGCTATTACAGACCCCGGGACCCCCCTTGAGGGTCTGGCCAGGACGGATAATTTCCGGAGGATATTTTTAAACCCGCAGGACATCGGAGGCAGATATTCTGCCCTGTCCTACTTTGGGCTCGTTCCTGCGGCCTTAATCGGAATTGATATTAATGCCCTTTTAGGCCGGGCAGAAGAGATGGTGCATGCCTCTGCCTCCTCTATTCTGGCTGGGGAGAATCCAGGGATCAGGCTTGGGGCGATTTTGGGAGGATTAGGTATGGAGGGACGGGATAAAGTGACCATGATCTGTTCTTCTGATATCGGCAGTTTCGGGTGCTGGCTGGAACAGCTCATTGCAGAAAGCACAGGAAAGGAGGGGAAGGGTCTGGTCCCGGTTGAAGGGGAAAAAATAGGTGAACCATGGGTCTATGGTGATGACCGCCTGTTTATCTATCTTAAGGCCGACTCATCTCCTGATAAGGCATTAGACCGGAAGGTCAAGGAATTACAAGCGGCCGGCCATCCTGTCGTAACAATCCGTCTTAGGGACACCTTTGATCTGGCAAAAGAATTCTTCAGATGGGAGATAGCAACGTCGGCAGCAGGGGCGATCATGGGCATCAATCCCTTTGATGAACCGAATGTGTCTGAAAGCAAGGAGAATACGAGGAAGATCCTGGAGAAATTCCAGGCGACCGGCCAGATGTCCTTACAAAGAGAGATCTTGGAGGAAGAGGGTATCCGTCTTTATGGCGATGCCAAGGCCGCGCTGGATGGGTCCATTAAGAAGACCTTCGAGGCATTCTTAATCCAGGCCAGGCCAGGCGATTACCTTGCCCTGATGGCCTATCTGGAGCCATCCCGCGCACATGAGGCCCTGTTGCAAAAACTGCGGCATTGGATTCGGGATCGTTACTCTATTGCAACTACACTGGGTTATGGGCCCCGGTTCCTACATTCAACCGGACAGCTTCACAAGGGTGGGGCAGGGAATGGGCTTTTCCTCCAGATCACGGCAGATGACCAGGAGGATATCCGGATACCGGGTGAGACATATACATTTGGAATTCTAAAGTCAGCCCAGGCCCTGGGTGACTTCTATTCATTGACCAGCCGGGGATTTCGGGTACTCCAGATTCGCCTGGGAAGCCACATTGAAAAGGATCTTAAGAAACTGATCCAATTGATCGGGATTAGCTAAAAGAAATAGGGGGAGAGTTATGGAACTCGGATTTATAGGGCTTGGAAGGATGGGTGGCAATATGGTGCAGAGGCTCTGTCAGGGGAATCATAGCATTGTGGTATACGATAGGGGCCCGGAGGCGATAAAAAAGGCCGGGAAATACGGGGCCATCGGCGCAGCTTCTCTTGGGGAGATGGTAGAGCGGCTGGCCCCTCCCCGGGTGATCTGGGTTATGGTTCCTTCAGGCATACCTGTCGAGGATACTATCTTGTCTTTAATGCCGCTGCTTCAAACTGGTGATACGGTGATTGATGGCGGTAATTCCAACTACCAGGACTCCATCCGTCATGCGGTCTTGCTCAGGAAGAAGGGGATCCATTTCCTGGATGTAGGCACGAGCGGCGGGATCTGGGGGCTTACAGAGGGCTACAGCCTCATGATCGGGGGAGAGGCGGCAGTTGTTCAGCGTCTGCGCCAGATCTTTGAGACACTGGCGCCTGCGTTGGAAAAAGGCTGGGGACATGTGGGGCCCAGTGGGGCGGGACATTTCGTAAAGATGGTGCACAACGGGATTGAATATGGCCTGATGCAGGCTTATGCAGAGGGGTTCGCCATCATGAAGGCAAAAAAGGAATTCGAATTGGACCTCCATGCAATTGCCGGGATCTGGCAGTCCGGAAGCGTTGTACGCTCATGGCTGCTGGATCTCACCAAAGGGATACTGTCGCAGGATCAGGACTTAAACCGGATGAAGGCCTGGGTTGCGGATTCGGGAGAAGGACGGTGGACTGTTCAGGAGGCGATCGATCTTAATGTCTCAGCCCCGGTCATTACAGAATCGCTCCTTCGCCGTCTGCGTTCACGGGAGGAGGATCCGTTTACAGATAAACTATTGGCCGCCATGCGCCAGGCCTTTGGCGGCCATGCTATTAAAGGGGATTGATATTATGGCCGAGGCTATTGTCTCTATTTTATCACAGGAAAAAGAGGGTTGTGCGGAATCCTTGCCGGAGCCATTCAGCCTTATAATCTTAGGGGCCTCCGGGGACCTGACGAAACGGAAGCTTATCCCGGCCCTGTTCCGACTGTGGAAAGGCGGCCTGTTTCCTGATCGCTGGTATCTGGTAGGGCTGTCGCGAAGCCCGATGGATGATGAAGGATTTCGCAAGGAAGTGAGGGAATCAATGGGGTCTTTGCCGGCGCCTGATCAGGAAGGATTTTTAAAGAGGTTTTATTATCTTGCCGGGGATTCCCAGGATCTGCGATATTATTTAAAACTCAAAAAAAGACTGCTCGAGCTAGATAAGGAGCATGGGACTCAAGGAAACAGGCTTTTTTATCTGGCCACCCCGCCGGACCTTTATAGAGGGATCATCCGGCATCTAGGCGCTGCCGGCCTTTCCCGGACTGGTGATGGACCCGGATGGACCCGCATTATTATTGAAAAACCCTTTGGCAGAGACCTTGCCTCGGCCCAGGTCCTGAATCGGGAGATCACGGAGGTATTTGCCGAGGAGCAGATTTTTAGAATAGATCATTATCTGGGCAAGGAGACGATCCAGAATATCCTTTTTTTCCGTTTCGCCAATGCGATCTTTGAACCGATCTGGAACAGGCGATACATCGACCATGTCCAGATCACAGTGGCGGAAAGCATAGGCATTGGGCGTCGGGCAGGATACTACGAACAGGCTGGGGCCCTCCGGGATATGTTTCAAAATCATCTGTTACAGCTTCTCTGTCTTGTGGCCATGGAGCCTCCTGCCACATTTGAGGCGGATGCAGTACGAGACGAAAAGTTAAAGGTCATGAAGGCTGTCCGCCCTGTTCAGATGGAAGAGATCGGTCAGTGTGCTATCCGTGGGCAGTATGGGCCTGGCGTTGTAGATGGTCAGGAAGTGGCCGGCTACCGGGGTGAATCCGGGGTTATGCCGGATTCAAAAACAGAGACCTTTGCAGCCATGAAACTTTACATAGATAACTGGCGCTGGCAGGGGGTGCCATTCTATCTTAGATCCGGCAAGCGCATGGCCAAACGGTCTGCCGAGATCGCTATCGAGTTCAAGCAGATCCCTCACCTGCTTTTTAAACCGCTGATGTCGGAGGCGATTGCGCCAAATACGCTTGCCTTCCGGATTCAGCCGCAGGAAGGAATAAGCCTCACATTTCAAGCCAAAAACCCGGGCCCGAAACTCTGCATGGATAGCGTCACGATGGATTTCAACTATAGGGACAACTTTAAAGGCGTCTCCCCCGAGGCATATGAGCGCCTGTTGCTCGACTGCCTGACCGGGGATCAGATGCTCTTTGCCAGAAAGGACTGGGTGGAGTTATCATGGTCCCTGATCACGCCTATTCTGGAATTCTGGCAGAATATGCCGGATCTCGATTGTCCGGGTTATCCAGCCGGAGACCCTGGGCCAAAAGAGGCCGGGGAACTGATCGAACGGGACGGGCGGTGCTGGAGGACATTTTAAGGGACGATGAATAATACCGAATGAAGGCGAATTGGTATAAAGGGTCTGAGATAGTGGTAGCCCATGACCTTGAGGATCTCTGTGAGAGGGCGGCAGTGCGGGTTGCCCAGTACATCACGAATCGGGTCCAGGCCAGTGGTCGGGCGGCGATTGCCCTGTCAGGGGGAACTACCCCGCGGAGGCTTTATGAGCGCCTTGCTACGGGGAAATATGGGCAGGCGATTCCATGGGGCCATGTTTATCTTTTCTGGGGAGATGAGCGCTGTGTCCCTCCAGATCACCCCGATTCAAACTACAAGATGGCATATGATACTTTGATCTCAAAGATCCCGATCCCCAAAGAGAATGTCTATCGCATGCCTGCCGAGAGATCAGATCACGTTGAGGCGGCACTGGAATACGAAAAGAGAATGCGCATGTTCTTCGGGCTGTCCGGGGACGGGTGGCCCCGATTTGATTTTGTCCTCCTTGGTATCGGGGCGGACGGGCATACGGCATCGCTTTTTCCAGGGTCATCCGCGCTGGCCGAAAAAAAGCAATGGGTCGCGGCAACTTATATCGAGAAACTAAAGGTCTATCGCCTGACCCTCACGCCTGAGGTCTTTAACTGCTCCGCCCAGGTGATTTTTATGGCGGCCGGGAAGGAAAAGGCGCCAGTTATGAAAGATCTCTTCATGGTCGAACGTCGTTCAAACCGGTATCCATTCCAGGAGATCAGACCTCATGAGGGGGAACTGATCTTTTTCCTGGATCAGGCTGCTTGCTCCTTGTCACCACCTTTTTGTAAGGTCTCAGGATGATACTGGCGGGCGACATCGGCGGGACAAAGACACACCTGATCCTTTTCCGTGTTGAAGGGGGGCAATTGATTCAGATCCGGCAGGAGATTTTTCCAAGCCAGGCATATGCCGGTCTGGAGGAGGTGATTCAAGGATTCCTGCTAAAATCTGAGGGCGCGATCGACTCTGCCTGCTTCGGCGTGGCTGGGCCTGTAATGGATGGGAAATGTAAGACGACGAACCTCCCCTGGATTGTTGATTCGGAAAAGATCGGTAAGGTATTCGGCATCCAGAAGGTGGTCCTGCTCAATGACCTGGAGGCTACGGCCTATGGCGCCTTAGGTCTTGCAGAAAAAGAATATTTAATCCTCAATCTGGGCCAGACAGTTCTGCAAGGCAACAGGGCCGTTATTGCGGCAGGTACCGGACTTGGTGAGGCGATCCTCTTCTGGGATGGACTGGGGTTTCGGACGTCTGCCTCGGAAGGCGGGCATACCGATTTTGCCCCGCGCAATTCCATTGAGATCAGGCTCCTTGAATATCTATTGAAATCATTTGACAGGGTAAGCTACGAAAGGGTCCTGTCCGGGCAGGGACTCTTTAACATCTATAGGTTTTTAAGGGATACAGGTCATGGGGAGGAACCTCCCTGGCTTTCTGCGAGGCTTTCAGGAGAAGATCCGGCTGCTGTTATTTCAGATGCAGCCCTTTCCCGAAAGGCCGATCTTTGCGTCAAGGCGCTTGAGATATTTGTCTCCATATACGGAGCTGAGGCGGGAAATCTGGCCCTTAAATCTATGGCCACCGGCGGGGTCTATATAGGAGGGGGCATAGCCCCTAAGATCCTTGATGCGCTCCTTGACGGAAGATTTATGAAGTCATTTATTGATAAGGGACGTTACTCCACGTTAATGGGCCAGATACCTGTAAGGGTTATTTTAAATGAAAATACAGCCCTTCTTGGGGCTGCCAGATTTATCCTGCTTACGGACTGCATGGTAAGACAAGAGGGAACCGAAAAATAGCAGAAGCAATAGAGAGGCAGTGAGTTGTTATCTAATTATTTCGTGTTAAGATCTATTCCAAGTTCTGCTGAGACCTCACCCAGTTTTTTATCAAACGTCCAGATCGGAACCCCGGTCAATATAGCAGAGGCAAGAAGATGCATGTCAATGTAACCCAATCCCTTTCCCATTAGCCGATAATTTTCTATAAACTTCATAACATCTTCATTTTCTGCCTGTGTAGCCATGGGCAGCGAATGTAGAAGAGAAAGTATTTCAGTCCTATTTTTCAGATTTCCGCAGGCAAGCTCACCTACAATAAACGGATGACAAACAACATCTCCGTCATCCAATAACCTCTCAAGCCTAAAATTACTTTCCCTCAGATGTAGCACCCACACTGAGGTATCTACAAGAACCATTCTATCTGCTCAATATCCTTCTGCGGGGTATAGCGGCCAGATCCTTTTCAGTTCCGCCCAATTTAGCAAGCCTTTTACTGCTCTCCTTGGAAATTAGCGCTTCCAGGCCAAGCCTAACCAGGGATGTTTTTTCCTTAATACCAGTCAATCTTGATGCCTTCTCAAGTAATTTGTCTTCTATGTTTAATGTTGTTCGCATAACCTTAACCCTTTCTATATGTAAATTAATATGTATAATTATGCATCTTTGATACATATATGTCAATGTTTGATGTAGTCTTATTGGATAACACTTACTTTTAAAGCTATGACCGATTGATCAGGGCCGATTATATGGAGCCTAAAGTTCCGGTTTTGTAGTCTGGAGTACATCCATTTATTTATTAAGGAGCTATATTTTTTAGATAAGAATAATGGTTGTAAGCTTTATAAAATAATATAATCATGATTTAAGTATGTTTGTGTTGACTTATAAGTATTACTCAAATATGATTTTTGGTATACAAAGCTAGTCTTCTGATGATTAGGGGGGATAGATTCTTGACCGGATCGCCTGTAAATCACGAACCAGGAACTAAGCTTCCAGAGGATGATTACAATCAAACCCTCATCAATAACGTTCACCCGTCTGATTGGATCAACCCGGAGCCTGATGGGAGATACAATCTTGTCGTGATCGGGGCCGGCACAGCCGGGCTTGTCACTGCCGCAATCGGCGCTGCCCTTGGCGCCAGGGTGGCCCTGATCGAATCACACCTGATGGGAGGGGACTGCCTGAATTTTGGTTGTGTACCATCCAAGGCCGTGATACGCGCCTCGCGTGCATGGGCGGAGGCCCGCAATTCAGCGGAGTTTGGTATCGGGATGTCTGACGCCGTCAGGTATGATTTTGGCACAGCCATGGCACGCATGCGTAGGTTGCGTGCCCGTATCAGCCATGTAGACTCAGCATACCGATATAAGAAGATGGGTATTGATCTATTCATCGGTCATGGTCAATTTATAGGCAAAGATAGTGTTGAGGTTTCAGGCAAGGCCCTTAGGTTTGCAAAGGCCGCCGTATGCACTGGTGCGCGTGCCGCTTCGCCGCCCATCCCCGGTTTAATGGAGGCCGGTTACCTGACCAATGAGACTCTTTTTACGCTAACGGAACTGCCGCCACGCATGGCCGTAATCGGGGCGGGCCCGATCGGATGCGAGATGGCGCAGGCCTTTACGCGTTTTGGAAGCAAGGTCTGCCTTTTTGAGAAGACAGGTCATATCCTGCCCAGGGAAGATGCCGATGCGGCCCTGGTAGTTGAGGAACAGATGAAGAAAGACGGTGTCTGTTTTGTCTTTGAATCGAAGGTGACGCGCGTAGAGATACGTGGCAAGGAGAAGGTTGTACATCACGAGATAAATGGTTTTAAAAAAGAACTTGTCGTTGATGAGATACTGGTCGGGACCGGCAGGATACCAAATATAGAAGGCCTGGGTCTGGAAGAGGCTGGTGTCGAATATGATCCCAAATTGGGCGTAAAGGTAAACAATAAGCTGCAGACTGCAAACCCCCGTATCTATGCGGCCGGTGATGTCTGTTTTCCGTTTAAGTTCACACACGCGGCCGATGCCCTGGCCCAAATCGTCATCCAAAATGCCCTTTTTCCGCACCCCTTTGGCCTGGGTAATGCAAAAACCGATCGGCTGATTATTCCCTGGTGTACTTATACTAGCCCGGAGATAGCTCATGTCGGCATGTACGAGGCAGAGGCAAGGATAAGGGGAATCGATACGGAGACATTTAGCTTCCGGCTTGATGAGGTAGACCGGGCCATCCTTGACGGAGAGGAGCAGGGATTTGCGTGTATACATGTCAGAAAGGGGACAGATCGCATCTTAGGCGCAACCATAGTGGCTGCTCATGCCGGAGATCTGATTTCCGAGATAACACTGGCCATGAGGACCCGGATAGGACTTGGCACCATTGCAGGTACTATTTACCCCTATCCGACACAGGCGGAGGTTATTAAGAGGGCGGCCAATGCATGGCGCAAAGGCAGATTAACGGAGAAAAAGAAGAATATCCTTGCCAGGTGGTTTGCCTGGACGCGATAGATAGAAAAAAAGATGGATAAAATAAAAAGAAAAAATAGGATACGTGCTCTCTTCTTTTTCCTCATCCTGGCTTGCCTGATTGCGGTTGTCCGTATCCTGGGTCTGCATACCTATCTGGACCAGGAAAGACTCAGGCAATGGATTGATAGTTTTGGTACTGCCGGACCTATCATTTATATACTTATCTTTTCTATTGCCCCTTCCCTTTTCCTTCCAGGGCTTCCGATTACTGTTGCAGGAGGACTTGCTTTTGGCCCTGTCTGGGGGATTGTTTATGCCTCGATAGGATCGGTGCTGGGGGCCTCTATTGCCTTCCTTGTTGCAAGGTATTTTGCAAGGAATGCAATTTCGGAGTTGCTTGGTGAGAGATGGAAGAAGATAGATGAAGGGGTCACCCAGAAGGGCTGGATCTATGTTGCCATAACAAGGCTTATCCCTATCTTCCCCTTTAATCTCCTAAACTATGCCTTTGGTCTCACAAAGATCCCCTTTCTTACGTACCTTCTTACCTCCTGGGTCTTTATGCTTCCGGGGACTATGGCCTATGTCGTCTTCTCAAGCTCCATTCTTGATCTCTTAAAGGGGAAGGTCTCTGTCAGCTTTGTGGTAGGATTTATCCTCCTTTTGCTTGTATCCGCAGCCCCACTTGTCTATCGAAGATGGAAAGGCTCAAAAGGGGTTCTGCTGATATCCACTATAGCTATGGGAGCAGCAATCTCCATCATCTCCACATTATCCCTGGCCGATACCCCCCTGCAAAAGACTGGAGGGGAGACACTGTTATTATTGACCGGTCAGCAAGGGGAGGAGACTCTTCCTAAAGACTGGAAGCCGTTGACCTTTCAGAAGATCTCCCGCCATACTAAGTACACCCTGATCAATGAGGATGGGAGGCTGATAATTCGGGCGGAGAGCCGTCAGTCTGCCTCTGGTATTTACAGGCAATTCGATCTTGATCCCAAGGTTTATCCTCTCCTCTCCTGGTGCTGGAAGGTCGACCGGATCATTACAAAAGGGGACGAAACAAAGAAGGAGGGGGATGATTATGCCGCAAGGATTTATGTTACCTTCAAATTCGATCCTGATAAGGCGAGCTTATGGGAGCGGACGAAGTTCCAGGCGATCAAGCTTATCTATGGCGAATATCCGCCAAAGGCGGCCATAAATTATATCTGGGCTAACAGGCTTGCAAAGGGAAAGGCCATAGCAAATGCGTATACCGATAGGGCACAGATGGTGGCGGTTGAGAGCGGGGCGGATAAGGTCGGCCAATGGGTCTGTGAGGAGAGAAATCTTTACGAAGACTACAGTATGTTGTTTGGAGAGGCACCGCCGGCCATCTCAGGGATAGCGGTGATGACCGACACCGATAATACCGGCGAGGAGGCGACAGCCTTTTATGCCGATATTATGCTCCGGTCGGCTGCCAGGCCAATCACTCCTTGATTCCTTCATGATAGATGACCAGAGAGCCAGAAGCAGGTTATAATTAACTGACATGATAACAATAATCAGATTCCTTCATCTTCTCTCTCTGGTTGTCTGGATCGGAGGGATGATTTTCTTCTCCTTTATAGCGGCCCCCAGCATCTTTAAGATCTTGCCGAGAGATAAGGCAGGGGACGTGGTTGGGGATATTTTCCCCAAGTATTGGATGGTGGGATATATCTGCAGTGCTATAGCCTTATTAACCATCCTTATATTGTCTTTTCAGGAACAAGGCTATAATCTGGTAAAGATCTCTATTCTTATTTTAATGAGCGGCCTGAACCTTTATTCAGGGATGGTAGTTGGCGCTAAGGCCAGGGAGGTTAAGGCCCGGATTCGTTCCCTAGAAAATTCAAAAGAGAAAGAGATGCTCAAAGCAGAGTTTGGTTTGCTTCACTGGAGATAGACCATATTAAACAGCATAATTCTGATTCTTGGTTTGGTAGTTATATTTTTTAAGGCCCTGGATTAAGCACGACTGAGCTAAGCTGATTAAAGTGGACACGAAAGTTTGGTAAAATACAAACTGGAGGTGTCAGAATGGAAAGAATCCCAAACGGTAGGTACACAAAAGAATTTCGAGTAGAATCAGTAAAATTAGTGACAGAAGGAGGACTATCGGTCCCTGAAGCAGGACGCAGGTTATCATTGCCGCCTTCTACGCTAAACACGTGGGTAAAGGCTTATAAGGCAGGGAAACTTGGAGATGTTGGCAAGAACCAGAAACCACTTTCTGAATTAGAGCTGGATCTGGCCAGAACAATGAGAGAGCTGGCAGAAGTAAAGATGGAGCGTGAGATATTAAAAAAAGCGGCAGCGTACTTTGCAAAGGAGTCGGGGCGAGGTGCGCGATAATGGCTGAAATACGACTCCAATACCCTATACCGCTGATTTGCCGGGTTTTTAGAGTATCGGCAAGCGGATACTATAGATGGCTCAAACGTCCCATTCCAAAACGGGCCCAGGAAGAGGAACGACTGGAAGCAGAGATAAGGGCTGCGCATAAGCGAACCCGCGAGACCTGCGGCCCGGAGAGATTGCAGCAGGATATGGCCGATCACGGCGTAAATCTGGGTATTTACAGGATCAGACGCATCAGGAAAAAGCTTGGTATTTGCTGCAAGCAGAAACGCAGGTTCAAGGCTACAACCGACTCATGACATACACTACCAGTTGCAGAAAATCTGCTGGGGCAGAGGTTTGAGGCAACAGCGCCTAACAAAGTCTGGGTGACGGACATTACCTATATTCCCACAGATGAAGGCTGGCTCTATCTTGCCGGCCACAAGGATATTTTTACAGGTGAAGTTGTGGGGTATGCGATGGACGGCCGCATGACGAAGGAACTGATCAACAAGTCCCTGCTACGAGCAGTGGCAGCCAAACGTCCGACAGCGGGCCTGATCCACCACTCTGACCGGGGGAGTCAATACTGCGCCCATGAATACAGAGGGCTTCTTGATCATTTAGGAATAAAGGCATCAATGAGTCGTAAGGGTAACTGCTACGACAATGCCCCGATGGAGAGCTTCTGGGGAACGCTCAAGAACGAGCTTGTCCATCACAGCCGTTACACAAGCAGGCGAGAGGCGATACAGGAGATCGCAGAATATATCGAGATTTTCTATAACCGGCAACGGCGACAGAAAAGACTAGTGTAGTGAGTCCAACGCTTCTTTACATATGTTTCGGGTGTCTTGAGCGTCATTCCCGCAGTCTTTAGGCGGGAATCCAGAGCTTCTTTGTTTCTTAAAGAGACTGGATTCCCGATTACTACCTCGGGAATGACAAT
>JACRHA010000169.1 GCA_016234185.1 Nitrospirota bacterium | reverse complement strand
ATTTGATATCTTCGCTGGTCCCATGACAAGCGAAAGGACCACCTTTACTATGCCGTTAATATTAACCCTCTCCATTTTTGGCTCTGTTTGTTGGGCAAAATCGAGGAGCTTTTTTACTATATCCCGGGCCCTCAATCCTTCCCCCTCTATTATATTTAGCTGCTTCTTCCTCTCTGAATCGGTCTCTGTCTCTATAAGGAGGGATGTATATCCCAGGACACTTGTAAGCGGATTATTTATCTCATGGGCAATATGACCTGCAAGTTCGCCGACAGCAGCCAGCCTTGCTGAGTGAATCAGCTGATCCCGTGTAGATTTAAGCTCATCCATCCTTGCCCTTAATTCCCTCATATTCTGCCTTAACCCAATATCCTTATCTTCCAGAGAGGCAAGCATGTTATTAAAGGAGGATGAAAGCCTTCCTATTTCATCCCCTGAAGATATATTGAGTCTTCGCGTAAAAACGCCTCTTTTTATATCCTCTTCTGCAATACCTTCAATGGCCCTGGTCATCTCCTCTATCGGGCTTAATATAAAGCCTACAAAAAAATAGGAAAATATTACAATAAACACTATTATGGCGGCGGTCGAACTTGCACCGGCCCAGAAGATCTTCATTGTTTTTCCTCTGACCCCTTTTAATGATAACCTGACCGCTACAGAACCAACCTTTGAGTCATTGGAGTATATGGGCATGGAGAAATTAAATGCCCTTTCGCCCCTCCAGGCCCTTCCTCCTCTGCCAGTGTTAACCTCCCCGCCTATAGAAACCTCTTCAAAAGATACCCCGGATTCGTCCTTTATACTTAGGACCTTTTTGCCCTCCGCATCATTAAATATCATGCCTCGTTCTTCAATGTTGGTGTGGGCCAATACCTTTCTGTGATTATCAAGGACGATCCCGTATACAATATCAGGGTCATTTTTGATATCCTTCATAATATTATCCAGGATGGTAGAGTCCCCAATTAAAACACCATACAAACTATCCTTAGCAACCTTCTTTGCTATCAATACCCCCTTCTCTTTAAGTTCATCTTCGAGTGAACCTGTTATCTTATATGTAAGTATGCCGCTTAATATGACCGCATTAACAATTAGGAAGGCGCCAATCATGACGGCAAGCTTGACCTTAAGGCCAATTCCTAATCTTTGTCTTATCTTCATCCTCCCCTTTTTAACAGGTCTTCTGCAATTATTAATCTCTGGATCTCATTTGTCCCCTCGAATATCCTGTTTATCCTGGCATCCCGGTAGAATCTCTCAATCGGGTATTCGCTCATATATCCCATGCCTCCATGGATCTGGAGGGCCTTATCAACAATCCTGCAAAGCGCCTCGGAGGCAAACATCTTACATATAGCTGATTCCCTGGAGAATCTCATCCCCTGGTCATACATCCATGCCGTCCGGTAGACAACTGACTCCATCTGGTAGATCTCGGCGGCCATCTCAGCGAGCATCCATTGGATCGCCTCAAAGCTCGCAATGGGCTGTCCAAACTGCACCCTCTTTTTGGAAAACTCCAGTGAGAGGTCCAGCATCTCCTTTGACGCGCCTAAGGAGCCGGCAGATAACGATACTCTGCCAAGATCAAGGGTCTTCATGGCTGCCTGAAATCCCTTTCCGATCTCTCCAAGGACCCGCTCCTTTGGAACCCTCATCTCCTGAAAGATAAGTTCCGTAGAACTTGAGCCCCTGATCCCCATCTTATCGTCGACCTTTCCCACAATGAAACCGGGGGTCTCCTTATCTACAATAAATCCTGTTATCCCCCCCTTTGCGCCAAGGGACTTATCAGTAACTGCAAAGATAACTATTATATCCGCAAAATTACCATTTGTGATCCAGATCTTGCTCCCGTTGATAACGAAATAATCTCCATCCCTGACAGCCGATGTCTGGATATGTGCTGCATCAGAGCCGGCCTGCGGCTCTGTAAGGGCAAAGGCCCCAAGTTTTTTCCCTTGTGCCATTACAGGGAGGAAGGTCTGCCTCTGCTCTTCATTACCGCCAAGGTAGATCGACATCATTGCCAGCCCGATATGGGCGCCTATAGTAACCGCGGTTGATGAACATCCCCTTGAGAGCTCTTCAAGCATAATACAGTAACCTGTCTCACCTGCACCAGAACCGCCATATTTCTCCGGAAAGGGGATCCCAAAGAACCCAAGAGAAGCTGCTTGGTCTATCATCTCCGCCGGGACATGCTTCTCCTTGTCTATCTTGTGAGCGAGGGGCTTTACCTCCTTATCGGTAAAGCCCTTTACCATCTCCCTGAGCATCCTCTGTTCATCGGTGAAGGTAAAATCCATTTGATACCCCTTTGTAGGGGCACAGTGCACTGTGCCCCTACTTAATCTGTCTAATATTTATCGGAATACTATCACCTATCCTTGAACCTTGGTTGCCGTTTCTCAATAAATGCACCGAGGCCTTCCCTCATATCCTCTGTCTCACATATAGACCCAAAATAGACCGACTCGATAGCTAATCCCTCTTCAAGAGAAACCCTGTACCCCTCCCTGATTGACCTCATTGCAGACCTGACTGCAACCATACCCTTTGAAGATATCTTCTTTGCAACTCCTGTAGCCTCCCTGATCAGATCCTGGTCTGGTGTAACCCTGCTTAACAGCCCAATCGACCTGGCCTCCTGGGCAGATATCATATCACCTGTCAGTATCATCTCAATCCCCCTGGAGGGGCCGACAAGCCTTGGGAGCCTCTGTGTGCCGCCGAACCCCGGTATTATACCGAGGTTTATTTCAGGGAGGCCGAACCTGGCCCTCTCTGCTGCAATCCTGATATGGCAGGCCATGGCCAGTTCCAATCCGCCTCCCAGGCAGTGGCCATTTATGGCCGCTATAACCGGCTTGTCCATCTGTTCGATCTTTCCCAATATACTATGTCCATGCCGGGCTAGCTCCTCTCCCTCTTTGGATGAAGAAATCTTACTTATCTCCCTTATATCAGCCCCGGCTATGAAGAAATTTCCTGCCCCTGTGAATATAATTGCCCTTATGTTGTTATCCGCCGCCAGCCCGCTAAAGACACTATCAAGCTCCTGGATGACCTTGCTGTTAAGTGCATTGGCAGGCGGATTGTCGATAACAACCTTTCCTATGCCATCCTCTGTGCTGACCTTAAAAAATTGGTAAGTCAAATCCATCTCCTTATCTATTCATAGGGGCTAGCGTCGCCCCCTCCACCGGCAAAGCCGGATGGAGCCTCCCCCTCAACGCTCGCTTTGCGAGCTGGGTAGATCTAAAATGGCAAGCCCGTGGGTATCTACCTAGTCCTCAAGTACAAATATGATCTCCATTGTAACTCGGTATTCTGTGATCTTCCCCTTCTCGATCCTTGCCTTCTGCTCAAGCACCTTGATACCTGTCAGGTTTCTAATGGTCTTATTTGCCCTCTTCAAACCCTCCTGCACTGCCTCCTGCCACCCTCTTGGAGAGGATGCTGTAATCGTTGTAACCCTTGCTACTGCCATTCGGATCACCCCCTTTTTAATGTTTAATACACAAAAAATCCCCTGCCGCTCTTAACACCAATAAATCCTGCACCTACCATCCTCTTTAACATAGGGGCCGGCCAGAATCTGTGCCCCAAATCATTTTTGTATTGCTGTAGCTCCTCTAATACACGGTCTATCCCGACTTGATCTGCATAGTGGAGCGGTCCCCCTTTGTCCTGGGGAAAACCTGTCCCTGTTACCATGGCAATATCTATATCCGATACAGATGATATACCCTCCTGGAAGACCATAACCGCCTCATTTATCATGGCCAAAAGAAGCCTGTCAGCCGAGTATGATGACTTTTTGGCGCCTTTCTCCACCTGAAGCCTCTTTATAATCGGGTCGAGATGATTATCTTTTCCATCAGTGTAATCATAGAACCCCTTCCCGGTCTTCGTACCGAGATAACCCTCTCTTGCCATCTCGTACAGTATTGAAGCAGGCTCTATCCTGGGACCATATGAATCATAGAGTATATCTGCCACCCTTGCGGCGACATCTATGCCGATCATGTCCAGCAGGGCAAAGGGTCCCATAGGCATTCCAAAGGATACCATTGAGGCATCTACATCCCTGACTGTTGAAGATCCCTCCTGAAGGACAAAGGCAGCCTCATTCAGATAGGGCATAAGGAGCCTGTTGACAAGAAATCCCGCTGTCTCCCTCACCTTAATAGGTATCTTTCTCAGGCCCTCTGCAAAGGCAACAATATCGTCTATGGTCTCTGAAGAGGTGGCAAGTCCGGGTATCACCTCCACAAGCTTCATAGCATAGGCTGGGTTGAAGAAGTGGATGCCGATTACCTTCTCAGGTCTCCTTGTGGCTGCCCCTATCGCAGATATCGACAGGGACGATGTATTTGTTGCGAGGATAGCATGCTGCGGGGTAACGGCATCGAGCTCTGAGAATATCTTCTTTTTTACCTCCATGTCCTCTATTGCGGCCTCGATAACTATATCCACGTCGATAAATCCTTCATATCCCGTAGTAACAGATATGAGGGCCATCTTCTGCTCCATCTCAGCAGGGGTCATCTTTCCCTTGTCAACCCTTGTCTGGTATATCTTTCTGATAGCGCCAATCCCCTTATCAACAGCAGTTTTATCGATATCTTTTAATATAACCGGAAGTCCTGAATATGATATTACCTGCGCTATCTGGGAACCCATAGTCCCTGCGCCGATGACTGCTGCCTTGTAGATATACATCATCCCCTCTCCAATACCATTGCAGCGCCCTGCCCGCCTCCTACACAGAGCGATGCCAGACCTAAGGTCAGGTTTCTCCTCTTCATCTCATTCAGGAGTGTAAGGACAAGCCTACCGCCGCTCATGCCCACTGGATGTCCAAGGGCAATGGCACCCCCATTCACATTGACGATCTCCCGATTCAGGCCCAATGCCTTTTCTACGGATAGGTACTGTGCTGCAAAGGCCTCATTTACCTCTATTAGCTGAATATCTTTTAGTGTTACCCCTGCCTTTTTTAGAGCCAGAGGTATGGCCTCTGCAGGCCCTATCCCCATCCTGTCAGGCTCGACACCCACAAATGCATAAGATCTGACAAATCCCAGGGACTCCACCCTTAACTCCTTTGCCTTCTCAGAGGAGGATCCGGCAAGCGCCACGGCGCCATCGTTCAGTTGGCATGAATTTCCGGCAGTTACTGTCCCGCCCTCTTTGAATATAGGAGGATAGAGAGACAACTGCTGCAAGGTAAGGGCAATATTCGGCCCCTCATCCTGGGAGAATGGTTCAGGCGGAACACCTCTTCCAGCAGCCTTTTTTGGCACCATTACGGTCGCAATCTCATCCTTAAATTTACCCTCCCTGATGGCACGAAACGCCTTCTTGTGGCTCTCAATAGCAAATTTATCCTGCTCATCCCTTGATATCTTAAACTCCTCTGCAAGGTTCTCTGCGGTATATCCCATGACCTGCCCGCAGAAGGCATCAGTAAGGCCCTCCCAGATACTATCTATCATCTGGGCATGCCTGAGCCTCTTGCCCCATCTCATATCCCTGCTTACATAGGGGGCCTGGCTCATAGACTCGGTACCCCCGACTATCTGAAGGTCTGCATCACCTGCTATTATGTTCTGGCAGGCAGATGCTATGGCCTGCATCCCGGAGGAGCAGTTTCTCTGTACGGTATATGCCGGAATTCTATGTGAAAGACCGGCCATTAGCGAGATCACCCGCGCCACATTGGCTGCATCGCTGTATTGTCCAACAGAACCGAAGATGACCTCCTCAATCATCTCAGGGTCTATGCCGCTACTCTTGATAAGCTCCCTTACAACAATCTCACCAAGCTTATGGGCGGTTATGTCCCGTAAGGCCCCCCCAAAGTT
>JACRHA010000168.1 GCA_016234185.1 Nitrospirota bacterium | reverse complement strand
TCCCTTCTCCAACAAAGATCAGCTTATTCCCCTTTTCATTGACCGGCTTTGCAAAGTGGAGGAAGATGATCATGCCGGAATCGGCCTTCATCCAGAGGTGATCAGGCATTGAAGGGTTAAAAGGCTCAAAGGTAAATGTGGTCGCCAATTGTGGGCCAACCGCTTCCAGGGTCTCCTTTGGTACCTCCTTTTGGCCTTCTGCCCGGGTTATCACCTGGCCCGCCAGAATAACCCCAGCTAACATTAAAAATAGAATCAGAATCATCTTTTTCATGGTAACCTCCTTGTTTGGTTGTTTATCTTAAATAACCTTATTATGAAGATATACCGGACTACTGAATAAAGATGTAGGCTGGACTACGAAACCTTGATCTGCCCTCTCAGAAGGTCTGGCCTGAGAATGATGATCTTCCGGCCATCAAAGGTAATCAATCCCTCTTTTTTAAATTCTCCTAATGTTGCGCTTACCGTCTCCCTTATCGATCCGATCAGGTTAGCCATCTCCTGGTGGGTTATCTGGATATTTAGAATGATACCTTCCGGGGTTTCCTTTCCATATTCTTCGGACAACTGAATAAGGAGATGGGCCAGCCGGGATGGTACATCCCGGAAAACGAGATCCTCAACACGGCTTTCAATCCGCCTCAGGCGCAGGCCGATCAGCTTAGTGAGGCGGAAGGATAATTCCGGCCTTTTCCGGATCAGGGAGAGGAACTGCTCCTTCTGGATCACACATAGCTGGCTCTCCTCCATCGCCTCTGCAATGGTATCCCGCGCCGAGCCCTCAAGGATCTCAAGTTCACCGAATATCTCTCCGGGCTCTAACAGGGCCAGGGTGAGCTCCCTACCCTCTTCTGAGATACGTGAAATCTTGACACGGCCAGTCTTTAGGAGATATACCTGCCGGCTTGATTCGCCGGGTAGAAAGATCGTCTCCTTCTTCTTTGCCAGCTCCATCCTCGTCACACGGGCCAGTTCCTCCATATCATCAGCCGGTATCTCTTTGAAAAGGTTTATCCTCTGCAGGTACCAGATCTTGCTGTTTAGCATGGAAAGATTATATTAAACACTTACTGGATAAAGCAATAGTTATTTCAGATAGATTTTTATGTGATATAACAGGGGATAATGTCTGCCCCTGCTTATCTTAGTTATTCAGCAATGGAACCGGGATCATCTTTTTCCAGTCCCACTACATCATCGGTCTCTACAGGGGTAGGGCCGTATTTCTGTCTCTGTATATATTTATAAACTATCACAAGAAGGAGGATGGTCAAAAGGGAGATAATTATACCAGTACTAAAGCTTTTAAAATCCCAGTTCCTTCCAAATATCCTGCCAACATAAAGATAGAATCCGGTCCAGAGGAAAAGCCCGATAGTATCGAAGAACCAGAATTTCACAACCGGCATCCTGGCCATCCCAGAAAAGGGTGCAGCAAGGACACGTACCCCCATGATAAATCGGGCAAAGATGATAAATAATCCGCCCCATCTGGTAAAATATCTCTCTGTCTTAGTGAAGGTGCAGTCTGAACAGATCGTATAGCGGCAGTAGAAACCGAGCAATTGTTGAAACCTCTTTTCTAAGAAGTTTCTGCCGAGAAAATAAATGAGACTATCCCCGATGAGTGCAGCAGACGTCCCAGCCAGCATTAGACCAAAAAGATGAATCGGCTCAATCACAGTGAGGGAGCCGGCCATAATAAGGACTATCTCTCCGGCGAGCGGTACACCAAGGCTCTCCACAAAAACCCATAGGAAAAGAATAAGATAAGTGTATTCTTCGAATAACAAAAGTGCTTCTGTCAGCATGGTCATTTTCCTTAAAGAATGGATCTTTTCTTTTCTACTATTTAAATCTTAAGACTATTTAATCAATAAAGATGTAGCTTGGCTTACAGAGCAAGAGAATCCTTCCTTGGGAATATTGTCTATGAGTAAGATGCCATACAAAAAAAGGATTCACTGCATTTTCTGTGGCTTGCCACATAAAGAACATTTACGAGAGGGGAGTTCGCAACAAAATTGTTGTTCAGTATTGTTTGAATATGCCTCTTTCCCCTCTTTAAGCATACTGCGTTCATTAGAAATTGTATATGGAGTACCGCAAGTAAGGCATCTTGCAGTTGGAAGACATTCTTCGTATCCTGTATAACATCTTAATGTTACATCCAATGTAGG
>JACRHA010000170.1 GCA_016234185.1 Nitrospirota bacterium | reverse complement strand
TCAACATTTGCCTTGACCAATACTACCCTTCCCTATATATTTAGGATCGCAGAGAATGGCATAGATAGGGCAGCCGCTTTGGAACCAGGTCTTTGTAAGGGGATTAACCTTCACAAGGGAAGGGTAGTACATAGGTCTGTTGCCGAGGCATTTGGTTTAGGATGGGAACCCATCGGGGCGTAGCGCAGCCTGGTAGCGCACCGGTTTCGGGAACCGGGAGTCGAAGGTTCAAATCCTTTCGCCCCGACCAGGGAATTTAGATAAGGTAGATACCCATGCGTTTTTGCCCGTGGGTATCTACCTAGCGAGCAGGGCGAGCGTTGAGGGGGAGGCTCCATCCGGCTTTGCCGGTGGAGGGGGCGACGCAAGCCCCTATAAATCGATGGAACTTGCTGCATCATGCGAGATATTTGTGAGCGGCCATGTACAGGGGGTAGGCTATAGATATTTTACCGTGGAGATAGCAACCGAACTTGACATAAAGGGGTACTCCAAGAACCTGCCGGATGGAAGCGTCTATCTTGAGGCTGAGGGGGAGAAAGAGGCGATATTAGGGTTCATCAATCACCTGTGGAAGGGACCGAGGCTTGCCAGGGTTTCAGACATAAAGGTATCCTGGAGGGACTATAGGGGGATATTTAAGGACTTTTCTGTAAGGCACTAATACATTTTTTTGGGACATCAAATTTGGAAGACAAAGAAGGGGACATGAAATCGGGTATATGGCTTGAGCAGTCTTCCCCTGAGAAAAAACCTGCAAAGAAGGGGAAACAGAAGACGGATGACTCCTTAGGATCGATTAATATATACCTGAGGGACATCAGGAAGGGTGCGCTTCTTACGGCGGCCGAAGAGAAAGATCTGGCCAAAAGAATAGAGGTAGGGGATGAGAAGGCCAGACAGAGGATGATAGAGTCGAACCTAAGGCTTGTTGTAAATATAGGCAAGAGGTATATAAGTATGGGCCTTCCCTTCTCTGATATCATAGAAGAGGGTAATATCGGGCTGATGAAGGCGGTAGAGAAGTTCGAGTACAGGAAGGGATTCAGGTTTAGCACATATGCCTCCTGGTGGATAAGACAGGCAATTGAGAGGGCAATAATAAATCAGGGCAAACTGATTCGTCTGCCTGTTCATGCCGTGGAGAAGCTGAAGAACTATATGTCAACAGTAGAGCAACTCATCAATGACTTACATAGAGAGCCGAGACATGATGAGATCGCCAGGAAGATGGGCATATCTGAGAAAGAGGCATGTGAGATAAGGCAGCTTATAAGCAAGACCTACTCCCTTGATACACCAATCGCCGGAAGCGAGGATATAGCACTAAAGGATATCCTGGCGGACAACAGCCAGGCCTCCCCATCAGTGACAACTGAGAGGATCAAGATTAGGGAGGAGGTATTCCAGTGGCTTGAGACGCTAAAGGAGAAGGAGAGGAGGGTAATCATCTTTAGGTTCGGCCTTGACGGAGGAGAACCGATGACCTTAAGTGATATAGCCAAGGTTATCGGATTGACAAGGGAGAGGATAAGGCAGATAGAGCTGGTCGCTATAGCCAAACTGAGATCAATCATAGGCGAGAAATCTATCCAACTTGAGGAGCTATATTAGGCCTTTGTATGGAGGAGAAATAAATGGATTTTAAATCCAGGATTAGGGAGATACCGGATTTTCCAAAAAAGGGGATACTTTTCTACGATATTACTACACTCCTGAAAGATCCTTCCACCTATGCCAGGGCTATTGATAAGATATCAAATTTCTATCAGGACGACGGGGTAAACAAGGTTGTGGCTATCGAATCAAGGGGGTTTATCCTTGGCGCGCCAGTAGCATATAATCTTAGGGCAGGTTTTGTGCCGGTGAGAAAACCGGGTAAACTCCCGAGTGATATATATGAGGCCAAATATAACCTTGAATATGGCTCTGATTCACTGACCATACATCGTGATGCCCTGACAACAGGCGAGAGGGTCTTGATAGTGGATGACCTCCTTGCAACAGGCGGCACTATATCTGCAACTGTTGATCTAGTAAAGCAGTTAGGAGGCGTAATAGTCGGAATAGCCTTCCTTATCGAGTTGACCGGACTTAAGGGGAGGAGCAAGCTTGATGGATATAATGTGCTCTCTCTGGTATCATATTAGATTATCTGCCCCCGTAGCTCAGACGGATAGAGCAGCGGTTTCCTAAACCGCGTGTCGCACGTTCGAATCGTGTCGGGGGCACCAACAAATTCAATGGGTTGTGAACCTTCTCGTTTTAGTTCCCTTTGCTCGGTCACGGTTTTAGTCACGGTTACGATTTCAGTAGTAGGTATATTTGAGCAAGGAACCAGTCGGTTGACAGCATCTAAAAGATGCCTAGGAGAAAGATGGGCATATCTTTGGGTCATGGCAATTGTCTTATGGCCCATCAACTCTTGGACAGTGCGCAAGTCGACCCCCTTCAGTCACGCTCCATCCTTACTTCTGCCAGCTCTCTCTTAAGCCGTGACATCTCCATCTCTATTTCCGTGAGCTGACGATGGGTGCTTCCTACATCAGAAAGCTTCCCTTTTTTATACGCTCTCAC
>JACRHA010000166.1 GCA_016234185.1 Nitrospirota bacterium | reverse complement strand
GATTGAATGGATTGACAAAACTGTGCATCATGCCGCAATGGGGGTCATGCTTGCCGCTGTGCGGAAAAAGCTGAGTCTTGTTGATTGCGTGAGCTTTGAAACCATGCGGTTTTTGGGGGTTGCAACTGTCTTTACCCTTGATAAGCATTTCAAAGAACAAGGATTCATATGTCTCCCCGCCTGAAATAAATAAGGGCAAGAAATTGACCATAGGACAATAAGTTAGCTTGTACATATCGCAGATATTAATCCGAATTTCAAAAATATCTTATCAGGGCCAACATAAACCTTGGATTTAAAAGAAATGTCAAAGTCAATTAATTGGCCTGAGAATTGCTTGACATAAAGAGGAACTGGAAAATATGACAATCATTAAGGCAATTTCCGGACAGCTTTAGATGGGGGATCTATCATGGTTCAATTCATAAAGAGATGCCGCCGGCCGATCATTCTGGTTGTTCACATGGTTCTTATCCTCTTCGCCAATTATTTGGCATTCTGGCTAAGATTTGACGGTGCAATCCCTGCTGATGCACAAAGGCTCTTTGGTCAGATGCTCCTCTGGCTTATGTTGATCCGTGGGCTCACCTTTATGCCCTTCCGGCTCTACGAGGGGCTTTGGCGCTACACAGATATCTTGGATTTAAAGAATATTATCCTTGGGGTAGTCATCAGCACGCTTTTATTCTATTCTCTGGTCCATTTTGGTTTTAAATCGACAGGATATCCCCGATCGGTATTCATTATAGATGCAATCCTGCTGATTGTCTTTATGGGTGGCATCCGCATGGTCCGGCGAATCTGTAAAGAGATCTGGCATCGCGATTCGGGTCAGCGGATGCTGATATTCGGCGCGGGGGATGCCGGGGAGATGATAGTCAGGGAGATAGGGCATAGTCCCTTCTATAACGCCCAGCCTATAGGGTTCGTGGATGATGATGCGAACAAGGTAGGGCGGAGGATCCATGGGATCAAGGTGTTGGGCACAAGGTACGATCTGCCGGCGATCTTTAAGAAACATACACCCGATACCGTACTTATTGCAATGCCCCGTGTAGGACCAGCCGAAACCAGACAGATTGTGAAGGTCCTGGAATCATTTAAGGTGCCGATCAAGACACTGCCTAATCTCCGGGATGTCCTGGACGGGAAGGTTACCGTGGGCCAGATTCGGAATCTCTCCATAGAAGACCTGTTGGACAGGGTACCTGTGGAGCTTGACCCGGAGCCTGTCAGGCATCTGATTGCGGGCAAGTGTGTCATGGTTACCGGAGCAGGCGGATCTATAGGTTCAGAACTATGCAGACAAATTGCAGCATTAAAACCTGCATCCTTGCTCCTTTATGAACGATATGAGAATGGGCTGTATACTGTGGACAATGAGCTATCATCAAAAAATGATTCATGCCGGATCCATTCTATTGTCGGTGATGTAACCGATCTGAACAGGGTGAATTCCATACTGGTAAAGTACCGGCCGGAGATTATCTTCCATGCCGCAGCCCACAAGCATGTACCCCTGATGGAGTTAAACCCATATGAGGCAGTGAAAAATAATATCCTTGGTACCAAGATCATGACCGAGGCTGCAAGCCGGCACGGAATACAGAGGTTTATCCTGGTCTCAACTGATAAGGCAGTGAATCCCACCAGCGTAATGGGGGCGACAAAACGGGTAGGTGAATTTCTTGTTCAAGGGATGAATCAAGCCGGACATGGTATATTTTCTGCGGTACGGTTTGGAAATGTCCTTGGGAGCAACGGCAGCGTGGTCCCACGTTTTGTTGAGCAGATCAGGGCTGGCGGACCTGTAACCGTAACCCATCCGGAGGTGAAGCGATACTTCATGCTGATATCGGAGGCAGTGCACCTTGTCCTCCATGCAGCGGCCATCGCTAAGGGTGGTGAGGTCTTTGTGCTTGAGATGGGGGAGCAGATAAAGATAGTGGACATGGCCCATACCCTGATCCAACTCTCAGGCTTCGCGCCGGGAAAAGAGATCCCAATCTTCTTTGTCGGGCTTCGCCCCGGAGAGAAACTCTATGAAGAGACTGTTGGGAATGACGAGGCTGTGAAGCCCTCTTCAGTAAAGGGGATCAACCGTGTATTTCCTGGATGGTTGCCAGGGTTAGACTTCCTGCTTGAGAATATCTCTAAGATGGAAGGGTTAGCGATAAGGGGAGAATCTAAGGCCATTATAAAGCAGCTTCAGGAAATAGTGCCAACCTACCAACCGGCCGGCCTGAATGGGGCAACGCATTGTAGTGGTGCCACAACGGCAATACCTGAAAAGATATATTCAGTACTGGATTAACTGGAGGCGGCGAGCGGATTTGAACCGCTGAATAGAGGTTTTGCAGACCTCTGCCTTACCACTTGGCTACGCCGCCGACGGTCTCTTTATACCATACTTCATAAATAGTTTCAATAGCCGGATCTTATGACACCGATTCGCCTTTTTACAGCCCCTTGAGTCTCTGCCTCCTCTTTCTCTCGGACTTCGGAAGTTTCCTTGGATTTCCTTTCTTCTGCTGAGTCGGGGCACTATCCTCTTCATCCTTCTGCTCCGGATGCCCGCTCATTAAAACGGCAAGCTTAAGCCTCTCATCAAACTCGCCTGAACTCATAGTAGCTGCCCCCTGTGATCTGGCATAGGATGAGACCTCCCTGTCAGATGAAACCACTACGCATCTATTCCCCATCTCCTCTGCAATCCTGTTTATCACCTGATCAGCCTTTTCACCTGCCCTTGTAAAGATCACCTTTATGCCCCTTATCCTCTCCTCGCTCTCTATCGAAAGGTTTGATCTCCATCCATCAAAGACAACTGTGACAGGGTTTCCCTTGATCCTCTGATATCTTTCAAGGTCAAGAAGCAGTCTCTCCCTCTGGGGCTCAAGGTCTGCCCACATCCGCCCATTTATGCCGATCAGGTTATATCCGTCTATTACTATGTGCATCTATTTTAAGGGGCTTGCGTCGCCCCCTCCTCAGGCAAAGCCGAAGCGAGCATCCGGCTCTGCCGGTGCAAGCGCGGGGTGTGGGGGCATCGGAGGAGCCACTGCACCGCACTGGCCCCCACAGATGATCGTCGCCTCCCCCTCACACGCTCACGTTGTTCGCTCGGTAGATCTTAAAGGGGCTTTTTAGTCGCCCCCTCCACAGGCAAAGTCTGTGGGTATCTACTCATTCCTTAAGCTTCCTTCAATCTCCTGAAGAAAATATCCCGATAACCTTCTTAAGTCTAAGTACTGCTATGTCCCTGTCGTATAATGCGTTAGATAACTCCCTTTCGGCCTGAAGGAGTGTTGTATTTGCATCAAGGACATCTATATTGGTCGCAAGGCCGAAATCGAACTGCCTCGATACCATTGTATAGTTCTCCTTTGCAAAGGCCACCCTGTCTTTAAGGTTATCTATAAGGGGACCGATTGCCCCGAGGTCCAGATAAGCCTTCCTTACATCCACACCTATCTCATCCCTTAGAAGTGATACCTCCAGTTCTGCCTGTCTCAGCTTTGATCTTGCGCCCCTGAGAGTGGCAAGATCAGACCCTCCGCTATAAAGAGGGAAGGTGAGTATTAATCCGGCAAACCTTTCATTTGATACAAGAAAAGTCCCCTCCGGGTCCTGCTCCCTGTTGATATATGACGCCTCCAATGATAACTGGGGGAAAAAGCCGCCCCGTGCGATCAGTATATCCTCGCCTGCTATCTTCTGGCTGATAACGTCCCTTGCAAGGTCTCTCCTCTCCTTGTATGCCAGGACAGTAAGGTCATCATCTGTCCCTATTGGCGCCTCAAGCGGTTTAGGTTCCTTTATGTCAAAATCGCCCCTTATTCCCGCAAGAAGTGAGATATCCTCCTTTGCCTGTCTTAACTGATTCTTTACCCTGATAAGGTCTGCCTTTGCCCCGGAAAGTTCCGCCTCCGCACGGAGCAGGATCGTCCTGGTGACCTCTCCGACCCTGAGCCTGGTCTCAGCAGACCTCCTGTGTTCTTCGAGTCTTTTGACCTCGGCCTCCTCGATCCCCACGTTCCTTCTTGCCTTCAGGGCATCATAATAGAGATTAGCCGCCTGGAGGAACAGATCCTCAATGACAATAGCATGGTCGTATCTCGTCCTCTCAATTTCCGCGTTTGCCCTTCTGATACCTGCCTTTGCCTTTCCCCCTGAATAGAGCGGCTGTTTTATGGTGAGCTGGAGGCTCCTCTCCGATTCAGACCTTACAAGTGCGCCTGATGGGGAGGAGAGCGCATCAGGTCTCCTGGTATAATCTCCGTCGGCAGTCAGGCTCGGGAGGATGTCTGACATGGCCTTGTCCTTGCCAAGATGCGCCTGCTTTATATCCTCATCCGCGATCATTATCTTCTGATTGTTTTTGAGTATAAGTCGATAGATCTCATTTATGTCATATTCCTCTGACCATGCGTCATTAATAGAAATATGATTTATGGCGAGGCAGAATGTAAAAATTAAAAAGTAAAAATTAAAAAGCAGAATCTTTTTTGCTTTCATCGAAATATCTCCTCTATCCTATAATCTCCTCTTAAATGTTACGATTGCGATAGTAAGCACTGCTGTGGTAAAGAGGGCGAGGAATATCAGGTCCGACCTTATTGCCGCGATATCCCCGCCCCTGAACATAAGTGACCTTAAGGCATGGACGGCATATGCCTCCGGGTTTACCTTTGCAAATACCTGGAGCCAGCCGGGAAAACTTGCTACGGGATAGATTGCACCGCTGGGGAAGAAGAGGATGACATTCAGGAAACCTCCAAATACGCCTACTATCCTGGGATGGTCTGCCCTCCCAAGGAGTATGAACATAAGACCGAGAAGGCCTAAAGATGTTAGTATGATAAGTGCGATGATCATAATATATGTGGATAGACCGAGAAACATAAAAATACCTGTGAGCATGGATGAGGCGGCGAACACTATTACTGCTATGCCGGTTGTCAGGATAAGTCCGCTCACTATAAGCCCAAGGACTATATCCATCTTATTAAGGGGTGTTACAAGGTAGCTCTCATGGATCCCGAGGAACCTGTCCATGATAAGATTAAATACGCCTGTGGACAGCGCCCCCATGAAGACCGCCATGACGACAACGCCGGGCACAAGGGACTGGTCATAATCTATCTTTCTTGAGAGCTCGACTGATTTAAGGATCGGTCTTGTAGTGTCAACCCGGACAGAAATATGTTCCTTCGTCAGAAATGGCACAGCGGCTAATACGGATGCGTGCACAGCGTTTGCCGATATTATATCTATATTATCCATAAAAAGACCTAATTCAGCCCCCTGGCTTCTTATCACGTCCCTCGAAAATCCCTCAGGTATGATCAATGCCCCGGCATATTTACCTTGTTTGACATCTTCTATCGCCCTTTCCGGGTTACTCATGTAAAAGACCCTGATGGTCTTTGGGCCGGCCTCAATGGCACGTACCAGTTCTATTACCCTTGTGGCATAGGGACCCCTGTCCATATCTACCAGGACAACAGGGAGGTTCTTGAGTTCCCCTTGCACGGTATTACCGACAACTATCAGATAGATCATCGGCATCAGGATGCTGACTATGATTATCAAGGGATTTCTGAAGAACTTCTTAAGATCCCTCTTTATAATGGCGATCGTCCTCACCTATATCCCTCTGCTATATACACAGACCTTTCCCTCAACCTTGACCTTGCCCTTTTTATTTTGCTACATCCTTCTCGGTACCCCTGCACCGATAAAGTAACTTACCTTCTTGATCTCCTCATCCCTTATTGACTTGCCTGTATAACGGATGAAGACGTCCTCAAGTGTCAGTTGCCTCATAGATATATCTTCTATTGCAACATCATATTTCCTAAGCTCATCTATTATTGCAGGCAGCAGATGGGCGCCATTATCCAGGTTTATCTTTGCAATAAGACCATTTAATGCGACCTCTCTTACACCCGGGATGGCTAAAAGGGAATCTGCTATCCCGTTAGTTATGCCGGAGAGTCTGAGTTCAATTACGTCAGATCCGGGTATCTCCTGTTTCAGTCTTTCCGGTGAGTCGAGGGCAACTATCTTCCCGCTGTCTATGATGGCAATCCTGTTGCATATAGTCTCCGCTTCTTCCATATAATGGGTGGTAAGAAAGAGCGTGATATTATCCTCCTTTATGAACCTCCTGATCAGATCCCAGACGACAAGACGTGACTGGGGGTCAAGGCCGATTGTAGGTTCATCCAGAAAGAGTATCCTGGGTTTGTGGATTAGGCCCCTTGCTATCTCAAGCCTCCTCCTCATGCCTCCGGAGTATGATGCCACAAGTTCGTTGCCATGCTCTAAAAGCCCGACAATGTCCAGGAGATATTCTACCTTCTCGAGCCTCTCCCTCTTAGGGATCTCAAAAAACTGGCCATAGACATTGAGGTTTTCCCTTGCCGTGAGGTCAAGGTCAGAGGTCATGGCCTGGGATACGACCCCTATCAGCCTCCTGACCCTTGAGGGATGAGACAGGACATCATATCCTGCAACCCTGGCACTCCCTGAGGTAGGGAGCAGAATAGTTGTAAGTATCCTTATAAGGGTAGTTTTCCCGGCGCCATTAGGTCCCAGGAGCCCGAATATCTCGCCATCCTCAACCTGAAAACTCACATTGTCCAGCGCCCTGTTTTTACCATATATTTTTGTCAGGTTGCCGGTCTCTACAGAAGGCATCTATCTCTCCCCAAAAAAGACCTCTGCGGTCATCCCAGGTCTGATATATCCGTCATTATTGATCAGCTCTACCTTTACCCTGAAGGTCTTTATGTCCTGCCTTCCCCTCTTGACATCCCTCTGCGTTGCAAATTCACCCTCAGGCCCGATCTCTATCACCCTTCCCTGGTACTCCCTGCCATGGGGCGTAGCCGGCCGGATGATCGCCTTATTGTTTAATTTAACATGAAGGAGCTTGTCTTCCTCAAGGTCCACCCTTGCCCAGACCCTGTCGAGATCAACAATGGTGAGTATCGGGAGGCCTGGGGTTGCCATCTCGCCCGGCTCCATGTATCTCTTTGCCACTTGTCCTGATATGGGAGATCTGATGGTAGTATCTGCATGTCTGGCATTATAAAGTTCGATGGATGCTTCTGCCTGTCTTATTCTTGCACTTGAGGCATCGATCTGTGCAAGGGCCGCCTGGTACTGTGATCTTGTGAGGTCCTTCTGGGCCCGGGAGACCCTTAACTGGGCCCCGGCCGTCTTAAACACAAGGAGGATGCCGTCGTAATCCTTCTGCGGTTGGAGCCCCTCGGAAAAAAGCCCTTCTGCCCTGGCCAGGTTCTTCTTTGCATCCTCATAGGAAACCTCCGCCTTATCCAGATCAGCATCAGCAATCCTCATCCCCAACTCTGCATTCTTTCGCAGTGTCTCTGAATTTAAGTAGACCGCCTTTGTATTTGCAAGGTCGGCCTCAGCCTGTTTTATCTGTGCCACGATCTCTGCGCTGTCAAGGAGTATTACCACATCATTGGGTTTTACCCTGTCACCCTCCTTAAACTTGATATCGATAATCCTTCCAGGGATCTGCGAGGACAGGTTTACCTCTGTGGCCTCTATTATTGCCGCACCCTGGATTTCTGCCTTTTGCTCCTGGTGTCCGCCCCGGAAATATAGGCCGATACCCGCTGCTACCAGCAATGTTATAATGCCTCTCAATAAAAACCTCTTCATACTATCACAGGGGCTTGCGTCGCCCCCTCCACCGGCAAAGCCGGATGGAGCCTCCCCTTCATAGCTCGCTTTGCTCGCTAAGTAGATCTCCACGGGCTTGCCCGTGGAGATCTACGCCTTTGACATCCCTTTAAGAAAGATCTTTATGCTTAGGTCAAGGAATTTCCCGGGTTCTACATTAACCACCCTCTTGCCCGAGAGTATCTCCTGAAATATAAAGAACGATACCAGGCTTCCCATAAACTGCCTTGCAGCAAGGACCGGATCCCTCTTTTTTAACTCCCCTGTACCCATCCTTTTCTTTAAAAACTTACCCATGTTCTTCATCCCGTTTTCATAGATCATCTTCGGGAAGAAGATCTTTCCTTCCTTCTCGAAGAGGTGTGATTCGCCTATCATCAGTCTGAATATTTCCTTGCTCCTGGAAAGCCTTTCAAAAAAAGAATATCCGATTAACTTCAGGGCGTCATATATCGGAAGGCCGTCGGGTATCTCCAGTATCTCGATCTTATTCTCCCTGTTCGATCTCTCGACGATCTCTTTTAGCAGATCCTCCTTGCTCTCGAAGTAGTGATAGATAAGCCCCTCGGTGATACCCGCTGTCCTTGCGATAGTCCTTATGCTTGTGGCATGGTAACCCCTCTCCGAGAAAAGCCTCAGGCCTACACTGAGGATCTCTTCCCTCCTCATTGCCGCCTTTTCCTGTCTTGGTCTTTTAGCTGTAATCATGATTAATTAAACGTTTACTCAATAACTATAGCATACTATGATAGTTTACTACAAGCAGGGCGTATTGCAAAACGCCCTGCTTGGGCTTTGTGGCGTATCCAGGCCATTGACAAAAAATCAGCCTTACGTGTATCTTAATGCTGCTTAAATAGAGATTTTGAGAAAATTATGACGGATACTAAAAAGTTACTGGAAGGGATGCATCCATTTGAAATAAAGGTCCTCCAGGCCTTTATAAATAACCGGAAATTATCAGAAGATAGGATCGGCGAGATGACTGGACTTATGGAATCGCAGGTCTCTATGGCCATAGGCTGGCTCCAGGCAAAGGGGATAATTGAACTGGTGGAAGAAGAGGTGGCCGAGATGGCGGCCCTCACGGAGATCGGTATCAGATATGCCGATGAGAAGCTTCCTGAAATAAGGATACTTGATTGGGCAAAGAATGAGCCGGGCTTGACCATAGGGAAACTAAAAGAGATGCACTTGCTTGAACCTGAAGAGCTTAGCTCTGCCATAGGGGCATTGAGAGGATCAGGGGTGATAAAGATTGGCCAGGGTGGGATAATTGAGATTGCGCAGAATGATCCCATCAAATTTCTAATGATCCAGGAGTTTATTAAAGAGCTTGATGGCAACAGAAGGGATAAAAGGGAATATCCAATTCCAAAAGATAAAATAAAAAATGAAGCTATCAGGTTGATCTACCTCGAAGAATATACCGCGAACAAGAGGGGAGGGGGGGAGAAGCCGTTTAAGATAATAGAGAAGAGGAGACGGATATACGCTATAAGCGGAGGCAAGGAAGATCTATTAAAAGATGTAGAGGGTCTTGTTGCCGCAGAAGAGGTCTCACAGCTTACCCCTTTGATGCTTAAGGACGGGTCATGGAGGGGAAAGAGGTTCAGGAGATACAATATATCGCTAAGACCACCGCGGCTCTCTATCGGCAGAAAACATCCCTACAGGGAGTTCCTAGACCAGGTAAAGTCAAGGCTTGTAGCAATGGGCTTTGTAGAGATGAGGGGACCCCTTGTTGAGAGTGAGTTCTGGAATATGGATGCCCTCTATATGCCCCAGTTTCATCCGGCAAGGGAGATCCATGATGTCTATTTTGTAAAGAAACCCGGATATTCAAAAGAGATAGATGAGCCCTATCTTTCGCAGGTTGCCATGACACATAATGATGGCTGGAAGACAGGTTCAAGGGGATGGGGATACAAATTTGATAAGGAGAGGGCCAGACGCCTGATATTGAGGAGTCAGGGAACAGCGGTGTCGGCCAGGACCCTGGCAGGAAAACCGGGCATCCCCGGGAGATACTTTTCTATTGCGCGCTGTTTCAGGTATGACCAGGTAGATGCAACGCATGCGCCTGATTTCTATCAGGTAGAAGGGATTGTGCTGGGCGAGGAGATAAACTTCAGGATGCTGCTCGGCCTCCTGGAACTCTTTGCGGTCAAGATGGCAGGCGCAAGGGATGTCAGGTTCCTCCCGGCCTATTTCCCATTTACAGAGCCATCTGTAGAGCTTCATGTTAAGCACCCGGGCCTTGGGTGGATGGAGCTTGGGGGCGCCGGTCTTTTCAGGCCTGAGGTGACGATGCCCCTTGGCATAAGGGTCCCTGTGATTGCGTGGGGGCTCGGGTTGGACAGGATGGCGATGATAGCGCTAGGTATAGAGGATATCAGGGATCTGTTTTCCACGGATCTCGATATGATCAGGACGAAGAGGGTTAGGATCTGATATGCCGACAATTACAGTTAAGAAGAGAGACCTTGACAGGCTTTTTGGGATCGAGACAAACGTTGATGATCTTGCGGTATACCTTGGCCTTGTAAAGGGGGAGATCAAAGGGTACGACCCCGGCCAGGACGACTTAAAGATAGAGTTAAATGACAGCAACAGGCCGGATCTTTGGTCCCCTGAAGGCATAGCAAGGCAGATAAAGGCAAGACTGACCGGGGCCCCCACGGAATATCCCTTCTTTAATAAAAAGGCTAAATCAAAGGTATCAATAAATGTATCGGCGGGCATGAAGGATATAAGGCCATACATAGGCGGGTTTATTGTGCGCGGTGTGTCGCTGGATGATGAGATGCTGACCCAGTTGATCCAGGTTCAGGAGAGGCTGTCCTCTATTTTTGGACGGAAGAGACAGGTAGTGTCAATCGGTATATATAACCTGGAAAAGATAGTATTCCCGCTTCATTACAAGGATGCAATGCCTGACGAAGTAAGGTTTGTCCCGTTAGGGTTTGAGGAGGAAATGGACCTTAATGAGATACTATCAAGACATCCTAAAGGGATAGAGTATGGAGGGATTTTAAGGGGACATGAAAGATATCCGGTCTTTGTCGATAATGAAGGGAAGGTCCTTTCGTTTCCGCCTATAATCAACAGCCGGGAGATCGGAGAGGTCAGGGTCGGCACAAGTGAACTATTTGTGGAGGCCACAGGCACGGACATCAGGATGATCCTGCTGACACTAAATATACTCGCGGCAAATCTGGATGACAGGGGTGCTGCTATTGAGCCTGTTCAGGTAAAATATTCTTTTGATACCACGGCAGGGAGGAGCCTTTCTATCCCTTATGATCTGTCAAAGGGAATGGAGGTCAGGCTTGAGGATTTTGAAAAGGTATTCGGTGACAGTCTTGACATGATGGAGATAGTCAGGGCCTTAACTGCATACGGATATACGGTAAGTGCCAGGGGGAAGAGGATGAAGGTTGCTGTTCCTCCCTACAGGGATGACATTATGCATACCGTTGATCTTGTAGAGGATTACGCTATAAGCAGGGGATATTCGACCTTCAGACCCCTGATGCCCTCTACGTTTTCTGTGGGTAGTCTATCAGAGATTGAGTCCTTCTCTGACAGACTGAGGGGGTATATGGTAGGATTCGGGTTTCAGGAGGTGATTACAAATATACTATCATCCGGCGATGAGCAGCTCAGGAAGATGGAGATAGCCGATGGGCGGTTGATTGAGATTGAGAATGCGATGTCCTTGAGCTACTCAGTGGTCCGAAATTCCATTATACCATCCCTCCTTAAGGTTGAGTCATCAAGCTCCGGGGCCTTCTATCCCCACATGGTCTTTGAGTTGGGGGAGGTAGGAATATTAGATGAAAAAGAGATGATGGGGAGCCGCACAGAAAACAGGCTTACTGCTGTGACTGCCCATCCGCAGGCAAATTTCTCTGGTATCCACTCATACCTTGATCTCCTTTTTTACTACACAGGCAGGGATTATCAGCTCAGGCCGGCCGCCCATCCATCATTCATGGAAGGGCGGGTAGGGCAGGTGATTGTTGATGGGGTGGAGATCGGAATTATAGGTGAGATACACCCCCAAGTATTGGAAAATTGGCAAATCAATATGCCCTGTTCTCTGTTTGAAATATCAGTCGAAGGATTATTATGGGGGCTCGCGTCGCCCCCTCCACCGGCAAAGCCGGATGGAGCGCTTCGGCTGAGCTCAGCGTCGAAGCCCTCCCCCTCAACGCTAGTGTAGTGTCCCTAACGCTTCTTTACATTTGCCGTTCACCCTGAGCCAGTCGAAGGGCAATGTTTTCAACGCCTTCCATCTGTGGTTCGACAAGCTCACCACGAACGGTCTGTAAATGTATTTATGGGACACTACACTAGCTTTGCTCGCTGGGTAGATCTTATAGGGGCTTAGTCGCCCCCTACAAAGACCAAATTAGACAGGGACCGCAATCCTCTCCCTGGCCATCCCGGCCAATCTTGCAAAACCGGTGGGATCGTTGATGGCCATATCTGCAAGAACCTTCCTGTTTATGGATATATTTAATTCCTTGAGACCATGCATCAACCTGCTGTATGACAGATCATGGATGGCTGCCGCGGCATTTATCCTTGTAATCCAGAGCTTCCGGTAGTCCCTTTTCTTTGCTCTTCTGTCCCTGTAGGCATAACCTAATGCCTTATCAACAGCCTCCGTGGCTGTCCTGAAGAGTTTACTCTTGGCGCCCCTGTAGCCCTTTGCCAGTTTGAGCACCCTCTTTCTGCGCTGTCTTGTCTTAAATCCACCTTTTGCCCTAGGCACTTTGATCCTCCTTATCTCAATTTGCCTTCATTCGGCTACCTGCGTTGACTTCGTCGTCGGCTCCTCAACGTACAAACCGTACGCCTGCGTCGCCTCCTCCTCGCCACCTTGGTATCCTGTTGAATGCGAATTGGTATTAATTATATGGCATTAACAACTTGATCTGTTTTACTTTTGTAGGGTCCACTAATACAGGCCTTCCCATGCTCATCTTTTTTGCCGCTGACTTCGCTGTTAACAGGTGACGCTTGCAGGCCTTTCTCATAACTACTTTTCCGCTTCCTGTAATCTTGAAACGCTTTGCTGTTCCACTATGGGTCTTTAACTTTGGCATCTTTACCTCTTGCAGATTATTAAGATTTCGGTGATATTACCATAATCATATTTCGTCCTTCAAGTCTTGGGGCATGTTCAATATTGCCTGCCTCTTTGATCTCCTCGGCCACCCGGGCTAATAGGGACTTTCCAATCTCTATATGCTCCATCTCCCTTCCTCTGAAGGTGAGGGTTATCTTTGTCTTTATCCCCTCATCAAGGAAACGTTTAATATTCTTTATCTTGAAGTCGAGATCATGTTGGTCTGTATGGGGCCTGAGCTTGATCTCCTTTAGCTGTGCCGATTTATGCTGAGATTTACCGGTATGAAGTTTTTTGCTCTGTTCATACTTATATTTACCATAATCCAATATCTTGCATACAGGCGGCTGAGCTGTCGGGGCCACTTCGGCCAGATCAAGCCCATACTCCTCTGCCTTTTTTATGGCATC
>JACRHA010000165.1 GCA_016234185.1 Nitrospirota bacterium | reverse complement strand
CCCGCGCTCAATAACCAGGTTGATCCCCTGATAGACCTGTAGTGAGCCTGTCGAACCTACCGGCTGTTTCCCGTAAGCCTTATAAACATCAAGGAGCCTGATCACCTCAAGGCCGCCCCGTGCCGGTTGCGGGAAGGAAAAGCGGACCTTCTTCCTCTCCTTAGGAAGCTCAATCCGCTCTATCTTATCAAGCATCTTCATCCGGCTTTGAACCTGTCTCGCCTTTGTTGCCTTATAGCGGAACCTCTCTATGAAGGCCTCCGTGGCCTCGATCTTCTTCTGCTGATTGGCGGCAGATGCCTCCAGGATCTCCTGGGCCTGGGCCTTGGAGGCGATGTAGGCATCGTAGTTGCCGGTATAGGCAACAAACCTGCCCTGATCTATCTCCACCACCCGGTTAACCAGGCGATTCATGAAACTCCGGTCGTGGGAGATAAGGAGGATCGTCCCGTCATAGGCCCGAAGAAAACCTTCAAGCCAAAGGAGGGACTCAAGATCGAGGTGGTTTGTAGGTTCATCGAGCAGAAGTAGTTCCGGCCCGGCAAGGAGGAGTTTTCCGAGGGCCAGCCGCATTAACCAACCGCCACTCAAGGATCCGGCCGGCCTTTCAAAATCGCTAATTTTGAAACCTAGACCCAGCAGAATCTTTTTGGCCTCGGCCTCGATCGAGTAACCACCAAGGATTTCGTATTGTCCCTGCAGCTTCCCATATTCAACTAGAAGCCTGTCTGATTCTATTGGATCGCTACATTCAGATATCTCCTCTTCCAGGGTCTTAAGGTGATGCTCAAGTCTGTTCACATCGGAGGCAGAGGAGAGGATCTCCTGTAAGATCGTCTTTCCCTGGAGTTCAAGGACCTCCTGGGGGAGATAACCTACTATGGCTTTCCTATTAATCTGGATCTCCCCTTTATCCGGGCCTATATTGCCGGCAATCATCTCAAAGAGGGTTGTCTTTCCGGCGCCATTTGGGCCGACAAGCGCCATCCTGTCTTTAAGATTGACAGTCAGGGAGGTGCTGTTAAAGAGGACCCTTCCCCCAAAGGATTTGTAGATATTAGATATAGTCAGCATGTTTTACCCACCAAAAAAATAATAAACTATATTAGCGGGGAAGAGCAAGATAAAAGGAATTAAACTGAAGAACGGTTTATCTTTGCGATAGAAAATACCGGAGGGGAGATCCCCTCATGCCGGCATCTGGGGCAGCGGCTAGGCGAGGTAAGACGCCGCCTCTCCTTAAAAATAAACCCGCACTGGTAGCAGCGCGAGGGCTCAATCACCAATCTCTTTTCTTTGTCATTTCTCAGGCTCTTTGCAATATGTTCAAGGTGAGGATAAACTTCTTTCTCTGAGATCCTAATAATCTGCGAAAGATCCTTTGCGGTCATCGTGCTATCCACGATAAGCGCCATTATCTCCTGGCGAATGGTGCGTTCAGGCATGAATTATTTTATCTTTGTTACGCCAACATTTTTTCAGCCCAGATGACAACTTTTTCTGCAATCTTTAAAGCCTCTTCATACATATCCTTATCAACTGGAACATACTCCCCTGGGTACCTTGTTTCAACAGCATAGTCAGTTAATGCCTTTGCCTTTTGCAGTCTTTTGGGGATCTTTAGCTTTGTCTTTTCCAGCAATTCCATCAAATATGATATGTCATGGACCTTACTGAAGCGTATTCCATGGATGATACAAAGGGCCTTTAAAGCCTTTTCAACAGCCTGTTGTGCATCAAAGCAAAGGTCTTCATAGAGTATATCCTCTATAATCCTACCACCACGGGCACGGGCAAGATTACTTTTTGCCCTCTTCAGCCATTCTTTTGCCCTTTCGGGGTTTTTCATAGATGACCTTCCCTTTTCTAAAGGCATCAAAATATATCATATATGGGTCATTCTTTAATACCTCAAACCTATCTGAGTCAATTGCCAGGAGATCAATCGGGGTTCCGATATTTTTGAGGTTAAGATATATTTTTTGAACCAACCTTCGTTGATTCTTTAAATTCTTTTTCAGGATAAGGATATCATAGTCGCTTGCCGCCTTCTGTCTGCCGATCGCATGGGAACCGAAAAGGATTACCTTATCAGGGCTTGCCACCCTGACGATTGTCTTAATTGCATTCTTTAAAGAAGAAGTCATTGACTAGCCTCTCCGGAGATCTTTTTATAAATGCCCTTCGATAAGCTTCGTATCGAGCACAAGGAAAAACTGTATTTAAAAGTAGTGTATTGCAGTCCTCATTGTATATTTTAACGTCCGGTCTCACAGTATATCAGTTGATATAAAGGACACAAAAAAACACGGGACTCGTTAATCCTAACAATTGTCATAAATTTAAGATAGAAAAATAGAGGCCAGCCTCAACCACTTAATATTGCCATGTAATTGACGCTGGCCACATAAAAAAATAATCATATCCGGCAGAGCCGGATTTAAGATGCCTTCTGGGCGTATTTTTCCTTCTCCTTTATATAGGCATCCCTGCCGGCACTATATGCAGCCTTAACCTCACTCACCTTCTCCCCAAGATATTCCTTGGCTACACCGGCCTCTTCCTCTGCCTTTTCAATTGCTGCCTCATACCCCTCCATCATCCGGCCTCTTATCCTTTCCGTTGTCTCCTTTACCTTCTTTCTTGTCTCAACTCCTGCGGCAGGGGCATATAAAAGGGCAATACCAGCCCCTATTAGTCCACCCAAAAAGAAGGCCAAGCTTACCTCAAGTATAGTTGAACCCCTATTTTCTGACATCTTCCTCCCCCTCCTTTCTTAATTTCCCAATGCCTGACCTTATAAAGGCTATCAGGCCTGCCAGCGCTGCTAATGGTGTTTTCAATTGACCAAACCCGTTTAATACCCCTTCCAGCCCCTTAACCTGTTTTTTTGCCAGTTCAGAGAGCTCTTCAATAGACCGGGCTGTCTGACGGAGCTGTATTATGGTTGGAATCATATATATCACCAGGATAAAAAAGGTGATAGCAATAAAGAATATTGAAAGCTCCATCAGACTTATAGTCAATGTCATAGATCCCCTTTTTCAGGTATATATAACCCTGTCCATATATTTATTATATATTAGGATCTTCCTATATGCCACTAAAACAGCACTATTTAATAAAATTATTACCAAATGACTTAATCTGGTCATATCTCTTATGTGTGGCACAACCCCTCCTTGACAATACTATGTGGTTATGTTAAAAAACCAGCATCTTTATCTGTTTCCTATCGATATCTTCATGGAGGTATCTTATGAAAAGTGTTGGGACAGTTAAGTGGTTTAATGACAGGAAGGGTTTCGGTTTTATAACACTTAAGGATGGCAACGATGTTTTTGTCCATTTCTCCGCAGTGCAGGGCGAAGGATTCAGGACATTAAAAGAGGGGGAGACAGTGGAATTTGATGTCACATCTGGGGAAAAAGGCCCTCAGGCAACAAATGTAGTCAGGATGTCTGCTTAAATCTATCGGGTCTTATTGCTGATCTTTTTTTCGCCATCTCTGCTGCAAGTTTGATAGCCTCCATAAGGCTCTCCGGACTTGCCAATCCCTTGCCAACGATATCATATGCTGTTCCATGATCTACAGATGTCCGGATAAAGGGAAGCCCTATTGTAACATTTACAGCCCGGCCAAAGGCCAGCATCTTAAGGGGGATCAGGCCTTGATCATGATACATGGCAACAATAATATCATAATCTCCACTATATGCCCTATGGAATATTGTATCGGGCGGCACAGGATCTGATGAATCTATGCCCTCCTCCCTTGCCTGAATTACGGCAGGCAGGATCTCTTCTTTCTCCTCATGTCCGAATAGACCCCCTTCTCCGGCATGGGGGTTAAGACCTGCTATCCCGATCCGGGGCCTCGTTATTCCAAAATAGTCGACTGCAGCCCTATGGGAGAGCCTAATGGCACTTAACACCCTTTCCCTGTTTATCAGTGATGGGACATCCTTCAGCGCCTCATGGATGGTCACCAGCATAATCTTGAGGTTTCCTCCAACCATCATCATGCCAAAACACTTTGCCCCCGAGATATCGGCAAGGAACTCTGTATGTCCGGGGAATTTTAGCCCGGCCAGGGCAATAGCCTCCTTATTAATAGGGGCAGTTGTCATGGCATCGATTCTCCCCTCCAAGGCCAGCTTTGCAGCAAAGCTGATATATTCCATCATGGCTATTCCGCACATCCTGCTTGGCATACCAGACTTAAGTACTGATATATCAACATTCTTAAGGTCAAGGATTTCGATCTTTCCGGGTTTGCAAATCACTTCCTCTGCTTTCGCTATGCTGCAAATCTCAAAGCCCGGTGCAAAGGACCTGACGGCATTCTCCATTACCGGGAGGTCGCCTATAATAAAAGGGGAGCAGACCAGGTAGATCTCATCACGCATAAATACCTTGGCTGCTATCTCAGGGCCTATCCCTGCCGGATCGCCCATTGTTATCCCTATGATCGGTTTATCCTTCATCCCTCTCCATAATATCTCAATTTACAGGTGATTCGGGAGATAGCTCCCGTATGTCGCCGTAAAGGGCGACTATATCAAGCAGCTCTTTTACGCTTTTTCCTATATCCTCCGCCTTCATTATGGCAGAGGATATCGCGGCGCCATATGCGCCTGCCTTCAAGACTATATCAAGATTTGTCCGGTTGATACCGCTTATGGCAAAGATCGGTATACTAACCTCCTTCTTTACCGCCTTTATTGTCCCTATCCCCACAGGCGGTAATGTCTCCTTGGTCTTTGTCTCGAAAATGGGTCCGAGCCCTATATAATCGGCCTTTCCCTTTTCCGCTTCTCTGGCTTCATGAAGGTTATGTGCAGATACCCCTATTATCTTATCTCTGCCAAGTATCTTCCTCACAATGGGAAGGGGCAGGTCACCAAGTCCTATATGAAGGCCGTCTGCATCCACTGCCATTGCTATATCCAGGTAATCATTTATAATGAAGACAGCCCCCCTCTCTCTGGTCAGGGTCCTCAGTAGTCCGGCGCACTCAAACGTTTCTCTGCGGGAGCGTAACTTTTCCCTGTACTGGACCAACTTTATTCCTGCAGAGATAGCCTCGTCAACTATTTCTAATAGCATTTTCCTGTCTGTAATACCTCCATCTGCGATCAGATAGAGTCTTAGGTCTTGTCTCATAGTTCCTGGATTTTATTAAGGGGTATTATTGGCAAGAAATTTTTCCAGATAGTTAGTCGAAAACTTCCCCTTCTGGAAAATCGGATCGGCAAAGATCTTCTTATAGAGCGGTATGGTGGTCTTGAGCCCTTCAATTATATATTCGTCAAGTGCCATCTTCATCCTGGAGATGGCTTCATCCCTGTTATCCCCATATACTATCAGCTTCGCAATCATAGAGTCATAGAAGGGCGGAACGGTATAATTGTTGTATGCCGCAGAATCTACCCTGACGCCAAGTCCCCCGGGGCTATGGTATGTCGTAATTGTCCCGGGACATGGCGTAAAGGCCTCGGGACATTCTGCATTAACCCTGCACTCAATGCTGTGTCCCCTCATTTTAATATCCCTTTGTCTAAACTCCAAAGACCTTCCGGCCGCAATCCTTATCTGCTCCCTGATCATATCTATGCCTGTTACCATCTCCGTAACCGGGTACTCTACCTGGATCCTCGTATTCATCTCCATAAAATAGAAGTTGTGATCTTTATCAAGGAGAAACTCTACTGTGCCGGCATTCTTATAGTTTGCCTCCCTTGCCACCTCGACAGCCATATTGCACATCTCCCTCCTCAATACCTCATCGATCACAGGTGAGGGTGATTCTTCGATTAATTTCTGGTGCCTCCTCTGAATTGAACAATCCCTCTCCCCAAGGTATAAGATCTGACCCTTATTATCCCCCATTATCTGTACCTCGATATGCCTTGGTTCAAGGAAATATTTTTCTATATAAACCCCGCCATCCCCGAAGGCCGCTGCTGCCTCGCCCTGGGCAATATTATAGGCGGAAACCAGATCCTCCGCTTTATTTACTACCCTCATGCCCCTTCCACCGCCTCCGGCAGATGCCTTGATGATTACCGGATAGCCGATCTTACCGGCAATCTCAAGGGCCTCATCCTCCTTTGTAACAACTCCCTCAGACCCAGGCATAACCGGTATCCCCTTCTTTTTCATCACATCCCTGGCCCTTGCCTTATCCCCCATGAGGGAGATCGACTCTGGAGAAGGCCCAATAAACTTAATACCCACAGACTCGCATACCTCGGCAAAGTGGGCATTTTCGGCAAGAAATCCATAACCAGGATGGATCGCCTCCACGCCGGTAATCTCCGCCGCGCTTAATATGTTCGGGATATTCCTGTAACTTAAAGAGCTGTCTGCGGGGCCGATGCATATATGTTCGTCAGCAAACCTGACGTGAAGGGAATTCTCATCGGGGCTTGAATAAACAGCCACTGTCTTTATTCCAAGCTCCTTGCATGTTCTTATTATCCTTAAGGCTATCTCGCCTCTATTCGCTATCAGGATCTTTTTAAACAATAATCAACCTCCCTGGAAAAAGAAGGTTAAAGCAAAGGTTAAGGTTTAGCTTTTCTCAACCTAAGCCTCAACCTCAACCTTCTTTAATTGATGGTTCAATTAAAAATAGCGGTTCCCCATACTCCACAGGATGGGCATTTTCGGCAAGTATTTCCTGGATCCTTCCGTCAACATCTGACTCTATCTCATTCATAAGCTTCATGGCTTCTACAACGCAGAGGATCTGGCCCTTCTTTACACTGTCCCCCACTTCAGCATAAGGGCTGGCATCCGGGGAGGGGGCCCTGTAGAAGGTGCCCACTATGGGCGATGTAATCGTAACAAGTTTTTTTCCGTCCTTCTCCTCCTCCGCAGCAACCGGACTCTCCTCTGCCTCTGCAGGATGGTAAACAGGTATGGCATCCCTCTCCTTTGCAGGAGAATACGAATATGTCTCCTTCTTCTTGAGTCTCACTCTGAAACCCGACTTCTCAAGCTCAAGTTCCTCTATGTCCGAGTCCCTAAGGAGCTTTATCAACTCCTTTAATTCATTTAGATTCATCGCAGGTCCTTTACTATTTATAGGGGCTTTTAGTCGCCCCCTCGCCTATCTCAGGGGAGCGACCATCCCCCTCCACCGGCAAAGCCGGATGGAGCCTCCCCCTCCCTACGCTCGACTCCGCTCGCTGTTATAAATTCAGGGGAGCGACCATCCCCCTCCACCGGCAAAGCCGAAGCGAGCATCCGGCTTGGCCGGTGCAAGCGCGGGGTGTGGGGGCATCGGAGGAGCAACTGCACCGCACGGGCCCCCACAGATGATCGTCGCCTCCCCCTCAACGCTCGCTTTGCTCGCT
>JACRHA010000167.1 GCA_016234185.1 Nitrospirota bacterium | reverse complement strand
TTCTGCATCTCACCTATTTTTGCAGTAAGTTCGTTGTTCTTCTTTGTAAGCTCATCTATCTTTACAGAGAGATCATTGTTGATTTTGCCAAGTTCATCTACCTTTAGCTTAAACTGATCCCGCTCTCTTGAGAGTGTCTGTACCTGTTGTTTAAGGCCTTCATTCTCGGCCTTAAGTTTCTTGGATTCGCACCCTGCCAAGGGTAATATCATGACAAAGGACAATATTATTATTGAAAAAATAACCCTTCTCATCTTCATCTTATCTTAACCTCCAGTAATCATCATTGATGTTATTGAATGTCTTCCTTCCCTAAGACCTCTAACTCTGTTGCCTCCTTTTATTTAATGCCTTTAACTGGGTAATCTTGATCTGGGTATCAGATAGTGTAACTTTTTCATTAACCCTCACCTCCTTTAAGTTTTTTTCTAACATCTGTTTATCTTTCCGATTAGTCCCTCCAGTCTCTCTGTCTTGATCATCCCCTCCCTTATCAGCCTCATAGGAGCCTCAGTCGCATCTATGACTGTAGATTCCATGATGCCATCCGCCCTTCCTGCATCGATGATAAGGTCTATCTTCCCGGGGAAGTATTTTTCTACATCCTCTGCAGTTGACGGTGAAGGGAGACCTGAGGGATTGGCGCTTGTTGCAGTAATCGCCATATCAAGACCCTCAAGGAGCCATATCAGAAAACTGCTTGCCGGCAGCCGGATCCCTATCTTACCTGTACCTGCTGTTAATATAGCCGGGAGGGCAGGCGATGCCCTGAAGATGATGGTCAGTGGTCCAGGCCATAGCTCCCTCATCAGGGTCTCTGAATCCTTTGTTGTCTCTGCTATAAGTGAACCCAATCTCTTTGTGGCTTCAATCAATAATAGTAACGGTTTATTGGTATTTCTCCCCTTTATCTGATAAATCTTTTCTATCGCCCCGGTGTTAAAGGGGTCGACACCCAGGCCGTAAAATGTATCAGTGGGAATGGCCGCAACTCCACCACTTTTTAATACGATCCTTGTCTCCTCTACAATAAAGGGATCCCTGTCTGATATGTTAATCTTTATTGTCTTTCCCATGGAGCCCCTTAGCCTTCTCCTCCACATCCCTTGAGAGCCCCTCTTTGTATTTTAGCAGGCTCTTTTCGATCTCCCTGGAACCGATTGCAAGGATCTGGGCAGCAAAGACTGCTGCATTTATTGCACCGGCCCTGTCGATTGCCATGGCGGCGACAGGGACCCCGGAAGGCATCTGGACAATAGATAAAAGGGAGTCGATCCCCATGAGGGGTGACGAATTAATGGGTATCCCTATAACAGGCAGGATCGTCTCGGCCGCAATAACACCCGGAAGATGGGCTGCGCCACCGGCGCCTGCAATTATAACCTTTATTCCATTTTCCTCCGCCTCTTTAACACACTTCCTTGTCCTTTCGGGCGACCTATGGGCTGAAGAGATTGTAGTCAGATATGATATCCCCAGTTGGTTTAGTATCTTTTCAGTCTCGCTTATTATGGGGAGGTCAGAATCGCTTCCAACTATTATAAGAACCTGAGGTTGTTTTTTTGTATCCTTTGCCATCTATAATCCTAAGAAAACATCATTAATATTGAAAAAATATAACTAACACATCGGGCATGTGGTGTCAAGTCTTTGCTGGATTAATTAATGGGAAGGGGAGGCGTCTTCAAAATTTTTATGATCGAAAAGATTAAATAATTATATAAAAGGTTTCGCATAAAAATTTTTCAAACGCCTGCCCTATCTATTGTTTAATTGCATAAATTAGCGTATTATGTTTGTCATTCCTGCGAAAGCAGGAATCCAGCAAAATCAATGGATTCCCGCTTAAAACATACGGGAATGACGGAACCTGAACTTATGCAAGTAAGCACTATAGCATTCAGATCAACTTATAGTAATAAGCTCTAGTCTCTCCTTCCACTTTTTATTGAGGTTCGCTGCAAGTTCAGGATAAGAGCTCAAGTCTGGATCCTCTGCAATTAGTTTGAGTGCCTCCTCCCTCGCTCGCTCCAGCAAAGAGGCGTCCCGAATGATATTTGCCACCCTCATCTCCGGCAGCCCTGATTGTCTCGTACCGAAGAACTCACCGGGCCCGCGGATTTTAAGATCTTCCTCGGCAATCAGAAAACCGTCCTGGCTCCTTACCATCACGCTCAACCTCTTTTTTGCCTCTTCTGATAGTGGATATGAGACCATGAGCATGCAGTATGAGCCCTGACTCCCCCTTCCAACCCTGCCCCTTAGCTGATGGAGCTGGGCAAGACCAAATCTCTCTGCATGTTCTATAAGCATAACCGTGGCATTCGGGACATCGATGCCTACCTCTACTACCGTTGTAGCCGCAAGGATATCTATCTTTCCCTCCTTGAATTGGCTCATTACCTCTTCTTTTTCGCCTGACTTCATCTTCCCATGGATCAGGGATATAGAGAGATCAGGAAAGATGTTGCTCTTAAGCCTTTCAGTCATGGTTAGCGCGGCCATCAGGTCGGACTTTTCCGATTCTTCAATTAAAGGATATACAATATAGGCCTGCCTTCCCTTAGCGACCTCCCTCCGTATTATGCTGTATGCCTCATCCCTTTTCGATTCATAGAAAAGCCTTGTTTCAATCGGAGACCTCCCGGGAGGGAGCTCATCTATTACAGATATATCCAGATCTCCATAGAGACTTAAGGCGAGCGTCCTTGGTATAGGTGTAGCTGTCATTATGAGGATGTCCGGGTTGTAGCCCTTTTTCTTGAGCGTTGCCCTTTGCATCACGCCGAATTTATGCTGTTCGTCTATTACTGCCAGGCCAAGGTTCTTAAATCTTACATCCTCCTGTATTATGGCATGGGTCCCGAAGATAATACCGGCTTCTCCTTCTGCAATTTTCTTAAGGGTCTCCTTCTTCTCTTTCTGCCCCATCCCGTTTACCAAAAGACATGATCTGATCCCAAGAGAATCTATTATCTTTTTCATGTTTATATTATGCTGTTCCGCCAGGATCTCCGTCGGGGCCATCATGGCAGCCTGGTATCCATTCTCCGAGGCGATAACCATTGCCGCTATGGCAACTATTGTCTTGCCTGAGCCTACGTCCCCCTGGATGAGGCGGTTCATCGGGTGGTGACTTGCCATATCCTTCCTTATCTCGTTGATTACGCGTAACTGGGCATTGGTAGGTTTAAAGGGGAGTTTCTCGATCAGCCTCTCCGACATCGGTCCGTCAACATTGAATCTTACCCCTTTTTCTTCATTAGATGCAGCCATCTTTTTTATTGCCAGCCCCAGCTCGAGAAGGAAAAGTTCGTCAAAGGCGAGTCTTCTGTGGGCCTCAGATTCTCCCCTGTTCAGGAGGTCTATGTCTGTTCCCTGAGCAGGAAAATGAACATTGCTGATCGCCTCCTTTAGCGGTATCAGCCTGTTTTCCACGGTGATATGATCCGGCAAAGGATCAATTATCTTATCTAAAAATTGATCCAATATCTCCTTTATAATATGCCTTACCTGCCTCGAATTCAGTCCATATGTCTCATGATATACGGGGACTATCCTGCCCATATGGAGCGATTCTCTCGGTGTCTGCTCCTGGATCTCTTTTTCACCAACCTCAATTATCTCAAAGCCTGGATTCTCCATAAGCAGGGTGTAGGGTACAGGGTGTAGGGTATAGGGTATAGGGGACAGGGTATAGGGTTTTACACCCGACCCCCTTCCCCCGACCCCCTTCCCCCTGAACCTTACCTTTCCGCTTAACATTACCTTCTGTCCATTTCTAAATAGTTTTTTAAGGTATGGCTGGTTGAACCACTTTGCATACATCATCCCTGTCTCATCAGAAACGGCCATCTCAAATATCTTAAGCCCTCTCCTCCTGGTCACGACAACATCTGAAGCTGATATTGTCCCTATGATCGTTTCCTCCTTTTCGGGTATAAGCTCTGAGATCTTCTTGATGGCGGACCTGTCCTCATATCTCCAGGGAAGACAATATATTGCATCCCCGGCATTCTTTATCCCAATCCTTCCAAAAAGATCCCTCCTTCTGGGTCCAACACCCTTTATGTACTGGATAGGGGTCTCAAGAACAGGTCTGTCTTTTTGAAATCTGTCCATTCTGCTCAAATTGTTTTCTATCTTGTTGTAAAAGTTTTAAAAAAATAGTATCATAATCAGGTTTTACAGGCAATTAACCGATAAGCGCAAAGAAGGGAGGGGTGGAGATTGGCAAGGGTATGTGAGGTATGTGGAAAAGGTCATCAGGTGGGGAATAATGTGAGCCATGCAAACAACAGGACCAAAAGGCTCTTTTATCCGAACCTGCAGCCGATAAGTGTTTCAGAAAATGGGTCTTTACGGAGGATGAGGGTCTGCACCCGCTGTATCAGGACCGGAAAACTTAAGAAGGCAGTATAATCACTAAATAACAATTACAGTCTCTCCTTAAGCAAAGACCACCCTGGGATCTCCCCTGACAGAAAAAATTAATCTCTTATGAGGTTATAATGGCAAGGGAAAAGATATTCGGATTGAGAGGTAAGATAATTCTCCTCTCGATCCTTCCTTCCCTCCTTGTAATTAGCATTGTGACCTATCTTTCTATTCGCAGTCTAAATCATGAAATAGCTGGTGACTATATAAAAGGGTCCAGGACTGCAATAAATCTTATAAATAATCAGCTTAAGTCGGACGAAGATATTACCAATCCCCTCCTTGCCGAACTCATGATTGACCAGGCAATGAAGGTTATGTCCTGGGTCTCTGGTATTGCCATATATGCTGTTGACGGGGGTAAGACAGGATTAATCTATTCAAGCAGGCCGGATGATAAGGGACGGTTACTAAGCGCTGCTGAGGTAAATCATCTCCTTGGATCTGACGCAGTTCTTATAGAACTGCGGGATAATGACCTGATTGAGATTATAACCCCTATGCGGAGGGCCGGCAGCAGGCATGTTTCGGCCATAGTCTTTACCCCCCTTGCCCCAAAAAATGAAGAGCTTGCAGGGCATATCTCAACTATCCTCCCAGTCGGTATATTTGGGTTCGCAGGTCTTACCTTAATCCTCTATTTTGCGCTCAACAGGATCATAATCGGCCCTGTCTCATTAATAAGAAGGGTGGCGCGCCAGATCGCTGAAGGAGACCCATCTGCCAGGGTTGTTATGGACAGGCATGATGAGATCGGCGACCTTGCTGTTGATATTAACAGGATGAGTGACTCCCTGAAGGCGAGGGCCGCCATGCTCACAAAGGAGATAGAGATGATAACGGTGATGAAATCGATAGACAGGTCGATACTCGCAAGCCATACCCTTTCTGACCTTGTGCATGCCATTTCTGCGAACATAAAATCTATCGTCCCGGCAGATATAGTTACAATCATCCTCTGTGATGCCACTTCAGCAGGTTTCATAAGACTTGTGCCATCCGAAAACCAACAGTTAACAAGGGAATTTTTTCTTATCGAGGAAAGTTATATTTTGGTTAACGTATACGAGACAAAAAGACCTTTTATGGTAAGAGATTTCAGAGAGGCCGAATGGAAAAGGGGATTTGAAGATCGGCTCCTGAAGAGCGGGATATTATCGGGTATGGCTATTCCCCTTGTCTCAAAGGGGAATCTTATCGGGACACTCAATATCGGCAGCTTTATTCCGGAGAGATTTAATGAGGATCACCTCTCCTTTGCCCTTGATATAGCTGATCAGGCGGCCATAGCAATGGAGAGCTCAAGGCTCCATGAACGGCAGAAAAGGGAGGTGGAGGTGCTGTCTACACTCCTCCATATTGGCGGACTTTTAAGCTCGACCATCAGCCTCGATGGGCTTTTATTGAAGATTTTAGATTCGATTCATAAACTGGTTGATGTCGATATGTCGTCCATCATGCTCCTTGATGAGGGTAAGATATTGAGGATCAAGGCGGCAAGGGGATTAGACCCGAAATATATAAACAGTGAGGGTATAAAACTGGGCGAAGGGATTGCCGGATGGGCGGCCTTACATGGAAAACCGCTTCTGATCCAGGATCTTGTAAAAAACGGGGGATTTATAAACTTTACACCCCACGAGAAGGATATCTACTCCTCCATGTGCATACCTATCTCTGCAAAGGAGCAGGTGATCGGCGTTCTTTCGATAAGCAGAACTTCAAGGGAAAAGAGATTCAGCGAGGACGACCTCAAATTGATGACGATCTTCTCAAGTCAGGCCGCGTCTGCCATAGAGAATGCAAGGCTCTTTGATGAGGTAATAAAGAAGGCGGCTGAACTTAAAGAATCAAGGTTCGATTCGATCAAGGCCCTGGCAGAGGCGATTGAGACAAAGGATGTATATACGAGGGGTCATTCTGACAGGATGGTTGAGTATGCCACCAGGATTGCAGAAAGACTTGGTCTTTCTGAACAGGAGAAGGAGTTCCTGAGGTACGGGGCAATACTGCATGATACAGGTAAGATAGGTATACCTGATCATATATTAAATAAGCCGGGCAGACTTGATAAGGAGGAATTCGAGATGATGAAGTCCCACCCTGTTAAAGGCGCCGATATAATAAGAGAGATATCATTTCTGGCGCCGGTGGTGCCCATTGTCCTTCATCATCAGGAGAGATATGATGGCACGGGATATCCGGCGGGTCTCGCAGGCGAGGATATACCGATAGGGGCAAGGGTAGTCTCGGTCCTGGATGCCTATGATGCGATGACATCGGACAGGCCTTACAGACCGGCCCCAGGGCCCGACAGGGCCATTGAAGAATTGAGGAAATATTCGGGGACCCAATTTGATCCAAAGGTGGTAACCCTGTTCCTGGATATATTGGAGGAGGAAAGGAATGCAAGAGGAGAGGCAGGAAGAAATATATAAGGAAGGGAGGATCGTCGGTCTTAAGCTGATCCGGAAGATCCTCGGTATATTTATAGTCCCTGCGGTTATAGTTGTTGGGACGCTTGCATATTTGGCTGCCCAGGATTTTGTTATTGCCACCATACTCGGCCTGGTCGGCATCTCAATCCTTATTGGGATATTACATTTCTCAATCAACATGATGGTTATAAGACCGGGTGTAAAGATCTACAAGGCATCGAAAAAGATCGCTCAGGGTGATTATTCCACAACAATCCAGATTGGCGACAGCGATGAGATGGCAGAGCTGGGCTCGGCGTTCAACCAGATGGTCTCTTCCGTGAAGGCCCTTGTTGATGCAGAAAAGCTCAGGATCAGACAACTCGGGGTATTGAATGAGGCGGTAATGGAGATATCGACCGAGCTGAGGTTGGATTCGCTTATAGATAAGCTGGCAAGACATACGCAGAACCTTGGCAGGTCTGAGTCGGCTATTGTCGTTGTTTTCGCAAGGGAGGGACCTGATGTAGAGCATATCAGGACTGCAGGGATTGAATTCTCCCGGCCCATAGCGGATCTTTTTTCCAAGGAGAGGCATTTCGGGAGGTTTTTATTAGATGGCATGTCAAGGAGACTCGAAGGCGAAGAGGCAAGCAGTCTTTCTTCCCGCCTTCCAGACCCTTCTCCACAGGTCAGATCCCTCATCTCTGTGCCCCTTGTGCTTAATAACGTGGTGAGCGGGGGGATATTCTCCATTAATAAGATAGACGGATCTTATACGCAGGAGGACGAGGATCTCCTCCTGACGCTGGCGCTTCATGCTACAACAACAGTTGAAAAGGTGAGGCTTCATGAAGATACGGAGAGGATGGCCATTATAGACGGCCTCACAGGCTTGTATAATCACAGGGAGTTCCAGAGGAGACTGGATGAGGAGGTTAACAGATGCATGAGGTACAACAGGATATTTACCATGCTTATGCTTGATATTGACCATTTCAAATCCTTTAACGATTCATATGGGCATAGGGTAGGGGATGCCGTACTCAAGACTGTAGGCTCTATAATAAGGGCCGAGACAAGGAATGTGGACTATGCGGCAAGATATGGCGGTGAGGAGTTTTCAATAATACTACCGGAAACAGATAGCGATGGCGGTTACCTGGTGGCAGAGAGGATCAGGACGCGGATCTTTGAACATCAATTTATTACACCCAAAGGTGAAAAGGCCCTTATGACGATCAGCGTAGGCGTGGCATCATTTCCTGTTGATGCCGGAAACAGGGAGGATATCCTTGTGACCTCTGATCAGGCCCTCTATTTTGCAAAGGAGTCAGGCAGGAATTATGTCTGCAAGTACAGTCAGACCCTAAAGTCGGCAATAGAGGGGAATAAGGATAAGGTAACAGAACTCCTTCTTGACAGAAAACTGGAATCTATGAGGGCCCTTGCCTCTGCAGTGGACGCAAAAAGCCCTTATACAAGGGGTCACTCTGATGATGTGGCACGATATTCTATGATGATTGCAGTCTCACTTGGCCTAAATGACAGCGAGAAGGAGAGCCTCAGGATTGCAAGTCTTCTCCATGATATAGGGACTGTCAGCATACCCTCTAATATATTAAATAAGCCCGGTCCCTTAAACCCGGAGGAGACGAAGATAATCCATGCCCACCCTGAACTTGCAGAGATGATGCTTAAGAAAGCCCCTCAGTTGGAATCGGTGCTGCCTGCAATCCTCTATCATCATGAAAGGTATGACGGTTCCGGATATCCGAATGGCCTAAAAGGGGAGGATATACCCTATCTTGCCAGGATATTGTCTATTGTAGAGGCCTACGCCGCAATGATATCTGCAAGGCCATACAAGAAGAAGATGACACATGAAGAGGCGCTGGAAGAACTAAGGATAAATGCAGGTAAACAGTTTGACCCGGAGATAGTAGAGGCATTCGTTAATGCCTTATAATTATGAGCACCTGGGTCTGATACCAATTCGCATTCAACAGGATACCAAGGCGGCGAGGAGGAGGCGACGCAGGCGTACGGTTTGTACGCCCCCGAGCCGACGACGAAGCTAACGCAGGTAGCCGAATGAAGGCAAATTGGTATGATCAAAAATTATAGGTCATACCGACATTAATCGTAAAATCAGGGCTCCTGGGAGTAAGTCCCACGGCAAGACCTGCATCGACTACTATCTGCTTGTCAAGCCTATGTGCTATACCTGCAAGCAGGTTAAGAGGATCCCCTGATATGGAAGGATCTTCCTGTCTGTGTCCGGTCAACTCCCCGACCAGCTTCAGGGTATTCGGAAGCGCCTCATACTCAAAGGCAAGGCTGTAGTTTAGGATATCACGGAATTCCCTGCCAGGCTGGTTTCCCATAAATGTGTATCCCAGATTAAGATGCACCGTGATAAGCGGGAACTCCTCACTGGCTATAAGCTGGAGGCCGACATCGGCCTCTCCGGTGCCAAGTCCCCTGGTGCTATCACCGCTTGGAAATTTTATAATCAATTGTCCTGCTATGGATGCAGGGGTCGCCTCTCTCCCCTTTAGGAACCTGAGTTTTGCCTTCATCTTCAGGTCGCCAAGCCCCTCTGTATTATCATCCTCTATCCTTTTAAAGATAAGAGGGACATCTACGAGGAATTCTAGATTATTAATGATTCCGGTAGTAAGTTCGGCATTGAGTGAATATATCTTACCAGAACTTGAAAATCTCTCATACTTTAATCCTGTTTCAAGCTTTGTCTGACCCCTCTCAAGCGGTACTGCTGATTCGGTTGTCAGGAAGGGTCGTAAGATCGCCTGAGCATAATCAGGTATGGATAGAAGGATAACCAGGAAGATTAAAGAGAGTGCTTTCCTATACGACTGCAATATTATTTTCTCCTGTTGCAGGTCCGAGTTGACAATCTTCTGCATTCTACTTTTTAATCCCCTTTTTTGTCAAGGAATTTCTATTGGCCTACTCAGGCAGGATTGTAGGATCAAAGAAGGCCTTAAACTTGAGGCCGTCCAGAACTGGCTGCTCCATCCCCTTGTGCTGGATAAGCACCTTAAATGTCCTTCCCATGTCATTCGGCAGAATCAACATTTTCATAGCCGCAAATTCCTCTTTGGGTGCATATTCCATCTCCTGGGCTATGCCTAATCCCATAAGAAAGCTCATTTGGTCGGTAAAGCCTGTGACCTCAAGTCCAACATCTTTTCCTGACAGAGAGAGACTCGTAAAATCTATATGTGTAGTAATATCCTGCTCACCTATCCTGATAAATGGATCAGCCCCAAGTGTATGTTTATAATAACAGAGGAGTGTACCAAGCCTTCTTGATTGAGAGAAGAGGTCGTTTGAATGATGTCCATAGTCTATTGTTATAATGAATCCCTTGTCCAGTATTTTTCCTAGCCTTGAAATCATTCTGACAGCCTCAAGGTTAATCTCGGCAACTGAACCTTCTCTCAGGCTGATCCTGATCCTTTCAAGGTATCTGCTTAGGTCTTCAGTGGATGGTCTGTCTGCGGTCTCTATAAACTTCCCGTCTTTATGGGTTACAAATAGCTCGGACAGCCCTCCATTGACCATGGCTGTCCTATGAACGGGGAGGGCATCAAAGAATTCATTTGATAAGATACAACCGACGAGGCCTCCTGAAAGTTCACTAAGATCCCGGATCCAGCAGACCTTTCTTTCAGTTGCTTCTGTAAATTTCGAGAGGAACCTCTCCTGCTGATCCCTGAGAGCAGTGCTCTTATCAAGAATGATATAGTTTATCTTTTTAAAGAGATCCGGATAGTTCTTTGAGATACAGCCTAATATATCCTGTGCCAGGATTCCTTTGCCCCCGCCTATTTCAAGGACGTCGAACCTATCCCCGCCTAATATCCGGGCCATCTGATGGATCTGCTTTGCGATGAGCCTGCCGAAAACAGGATGGATATCCGGACTGGTATAGTAGTCGCCGCCTGTGCCGATTATATTCTTCCCGGATTCATAATATCCGAGCCCAGGATGGTATAGGCATGCCTCCATAAATTCGGCAAAGGTAATCCTCCCCTTCTCATTTATTCTTTGGATTATCTTTTCCGCAAGCCCCTTGTTCCCTGGATACAGTTTTAGTCTCCTTTATCTCATCTTCAGAATATCAGGGCAACCTGCATGGTTATGGCAAACTTTTTACAGCGCTTATGTATTATTGATCTTTGCATAAGTAATGGAATGGTCACAGCCGGTCACCCTGAGCTTGTCGAAGGGTGCACCGGCTATGGTTCGACAGGCTCACCATGACCGGTACGGGCATGAAGTTTCCATTATTAATGCAAACCTCAATAATACTACTGGATTACAAGTGTTACCTGTCTGCTGCTTTCAGCCCCTGTCTGATCAGAAATCGTGATACGGACCGTATGTGTCCCGGAAGGGAATTTGGCCTGTGTGATCTTGATTCCTTCATTTGTGGCATAGGGCTTGATCCGGTCAGTTATATCTATGGGGATAAACTTTACATATACGACCTTCAGGGTCTTCAGGTCTATTTCGACTTTATTCTGCGATACAAAACGGATCTCCACTTCAATAGGGGCAGGCTGGGTTTTTCCCTCTTCCGGTTTTACCAGTTCGATGATCGGCCCTTTTTGATCTCCCTTTAGAGGGGCAGAGATCTCAGGCAGGTCTCCTGGAACTCCTGGAAACGGTCTTCCCAAAGAGATACCCGGCTGTCTTGCCTCCTCATCCGTGATCAGCTCAACAATATCTCCTTTTAAGCTGCGCGGCAATGCATCGGACAAGAAAGCGGTAATTCCAAGGAGCAGGCAGAGAACAAAAACTAAATTCTTTCTCCTCATTTTTTCACCCCCTTCATAGAGGTTTTGGATCACCGGCCTTATGAAGCGTAAGTTTCTCAATCTTAAAATCTCCCTTCCGTTCAAGACACAGAACTTTAACTTTTGCCTGAATTTCTATGCGGTAGATATCGTGGGGGATTTTTCTCCCCCCTGGAGTTACTGTCGGGGTTCCCTTCTCTATCCCATGATCTATAAGACCCTCTCCTGTGCATGGGTCATATATATCATAAGAAGATCACAAAGTAAAATTTGTATAGTAGCCCCCCATCAAAAGCAGAGATGACAAATTTTTATTTCTGCTTTAGGTTGCAAGGATAGCTTGCAAGAACCGATTTCATAGGGTATATTTCTTTAAATTTATATTAAATAGGCCAGGCAGTGGTCGTAATGATGTGCAATTTTTAAAAAATAATGATATCATTCATGGCATTGTATCTGGTAAAAGGATAGAGGGATAAATGAAGAGTCGCAAGGAGAAAGCGGTAATCGTTCCTGGCTACCCGGCATAGATCAGGCTAGCACAAAGATCTCCAGTTCTTTGACCTTTTCCAACCTTAGATCATTTCCTATGAATCCGGATGCCCCGGTATAAATGGAAGTGGCTAATAAAATGGCATCAGGGGTTTTTATCTGATATTTTGCCCGGAGCCTCGCCCCCAGATCTGCTATATCGACTGACAATTCGATCCAGCTTAGATGGGGGTAGGTTGCAAGAAGGGAATAAAACTCATTTACCATCTCTTCATCGTCTTTTCGATAAGGCTGAACAAGGACTTCAAGAAGGGAAAGGGTAGAGCATATACCGATATTCCGGCCTGTCTCAATCGATTCGAATATCTTTTTGGCAACTATATAATAGTCCGGATGCCCTTCAATAAAATAGATGAGGAGGTTTGAATCGAGGCCAATCGTTTTGTGCCTTCTCAGGAAGGCCTCCAGGACCGGAAGGCTTACCAAGATCTTCTTTCCTTCTTAAGATAGTCTTTCGGGTAGATCCCCTTACCCCTTCCCAAAAGGGCCCTGGCGTATTCCTTTGGCCTTGGCATCAGGAGAGTGATATCCCCTTTAACTACCACCAAAAGTGAATCGCCCCCTTTAACCTTCATTGCTTCTCTTGCCTCCTTAGGAAGGACTATCTGATTCTTTGAGGACAACTTAATATAGGTCATTGTTCCCTCGTTTTAGTAAATTATTATGGCTTTACTTTATCATAAATTGTAAAGCGATGGCAAGCAGTGTTTGAAGTGGATAATATCGCATACAGAATTATTTGACAAATAGCATCATATATGATAATGATTTTTATAAAGAATATAAGTCTTATCAAGATCTTAAAAAGAAGTATTAATCACCAGAATCAGGAATTACATATCTAAATTGCAAGGATTATAAGGACCATATGGAAGGGGGGTGGATTAAGGATCTTTCAGGACAGCACTTTTATTAGATTTAGGTATAATCAACATTATTCATGGATATTATAGAAGGAGGCGGGAAGATGAAAGGTCATGCAAAGATTATATACATCCTGATAGGATTTTCAGTGCTGATGGCTAGCTGTGCAGGAACACCGAAGGGCCCAACACCGATCCAGGAGCTTAAGGCGCCTGAGTGGGTCATCAAAGGGAGCGGGGCCTTTGGCGGTGAGAAGGGGAAGGTCTTTTACGGTATAGGCTCTGCTACTGGAATCAGGAATTCCTCTCTTTTAAGGACAACCGCAGATAACAGGGCAAGGAATGAGGTTGCAAAGATATTCGAGATTTATACGGCATCCTTGATGAAGGATTATGCCGCATCAACTACAGCAGGCGATTTTTCAAAAACCAGTGAAGAGCAGCATGTGGAGCAGGCGATAAAGACTGTGACGGCCACAACATTAAATGGCGTAGAGATAGTAGATCATTGGCAGAACCCTGAGACAATGGAGCTCTTCTCTATGGCGAGGCTTGATCTGGAATCCTTCAAAAACAATATGGATAAGATGAAGGAGTTGAGCGCCCAGGTAAGAGATTATGTAAGAAAGAATGCTGAAAAGATGCATGACCAGCTAGAGAAGGAAGAGGAAAAGAAGATGCAGAGAGAGGGAAAATAATATCCTGATCCAGCTTAGATGTTACGCATATTAAGTCTCTGTGTCTGCCTCTCGCTTCTGATGGTAAGTGGCTGTTCTACCACAGATACGAGGAGAACTGCGGCAGCAAGACCGACTAATTCCAGTATTCCAGAATGGGTTATACATACACCGGAGATAAAGAAAAGGATCTGTGCGGTTGGTGTCAGCGAGCCTACCTACTTTAAGGATGATGGTAAAAAATATGCGGCAGAATCGGCCCGTGTTGAACTCTCGCATGTGCTGAATACAAGGATAGAATCTATTATGGTTGATATACAGGAAAGCAGAGGCGCATTTGTGGATAAGGCAGCCGTAACAGAGGTATCGGCATGGGCATCTGAGTCTGTATTAACAGGGGCGCAGATCTTAGAGTACTGGTATGATCAGGAAGGGGTTGCTTTTGCGAGACAAAAGAGCGTTACTTATGCGCTCGCCTGTATGCCCCTTGATGCGCAGGCATCAGAGTTCGCTGAAAGGCTAAAAAAGGCATTTCCTAAAGAGAGCGAGGAGGTTGCTGAAAAAGCTGAAAAGGCCTTTGAGGAGTTAGGAAAAATGGAAGAGAAGAGGAAATAAAAACATCTTGTAAAATTAGTAAGGTGATATCCATGAAGAAATCAATCTATATCGGTTTAATTATTAGTTTTTCCTGCTTATCCATAAAATATGCCTCTGGCGCAGACTTCCAACCAAGAGAGATCTACCAAAAATTCTCTCCGGGGGTATTACTTATTGTTGCTACAAAAGATGGAGAAGGCGGATCTGCAGGGACAGGATCGATTATCCGTAAAGACGGTCTGGTAGTAACCAATGCCCATGTTGTATTTGACAAGAATACAAACAAGGTATTTCCTAAGATTACAGTCTTCTTCAAACCGGATCGGGTTACTGGAGACACAAAGAATGACCTATCAAAAAGATCTGCCGCAAGGGTTGTTGTCCTCAATACCCAATTAGACCTGGCCTTACTCAAGATCGAAGATGTGCCTAAAGGACTCCCTATTGTTGAACTTGCCAATCCTGATGAGATAAGTATTGGCGAGCAGGTAGTAGCTATCGGACATCCGGAGCAGGGAGGGCTTTGGACATTAACTACCGGCGTGATCAGTGCAAATATAGCAGACTTTCAGGGTATTGCCGGAAAAGACGTCTTTCAGACCGAAACCAGTGTAAATAGAGGAAATTCCGGGGGGCCATTACTTGATAAGCGCGGATATATGGTTGGTATAAATTCCAATATTGCAAGGGTTGGCGAGGGAGGATTGACTATAACAGGAGTAAATTTTGCGCTGAAATCCAGCGTGGCAAAAAAATGGCTTACTAACGAGGGATATCAGGTTGAATATGGTTTATTACCGCTTGAGATAAAAAGAGAGGAAAAAAAGGAGGTTCCAAAAGAGGAACCGAAGATTGAGGAGAAAAAGAAAGAACCTGAAGAGAAAAAGACTAAACCACCGGAAAAGAAACCAGAACCTCCTGATCTAAAAGCTAAGGCTGCAAAACCAAAAGAGGAGATACTCACTGAGAAAAGACCTTATGATATGGACAAACTAATCAGGTCGGTTGAGAAGGAGATGGAGGACCTTATGGATGAGATGAGGGGGAAGATCAGGGGAATCCCGCAAAAATAATGCTGGATTTTAACAAAAAAATGATGTATAAAATTGAATACTCTTTTATGTGCATACAGTCACAATGATATTGCCATCGGATCATTAGTTAAGGGTGCGGATATTCAAATTAAAAGGAGATATGGATGTCAAGGGTTATAAAGAAAAGAAGAAAGAAGATGAGGAAACACAAGTATAAAAAACTCCTTAAAAAGACCAGACATAAGAGGAAAAAGAGTTAAGGGAGGTGAGAGCTAAATGTCTACTGGGAAGACGGCAAGGATCAAGGTAAAGACCGCGAGTGCGATATATGAAGGTGATATCCTGATTCCTGCAATGAGAAAGAGGGTGTCCGATGTGTTAAACGACGAGGAGAGGCAGTTTATCAACCTTACAGACGTTAATATTAGGGACCATCATGGGGGGATACAAAAGGCCTCCTTTGTATCTATTAATAAGGTCTTAATAGAGGCGATTTATGAAGAGGACAGCTAAAGCTAAAGGGCCCCCTTTTTTATCTCTATCCTTGCATTCCTTCTTAGCGCTTCTGTGTAGGCCATAAGAGCCCGCATACGTTTTTGTAAGATATGCTCCTCGGTCCTCTCCTCTCTGGCAGGGGCAGCCCTCGATCCAGTCAAAGAGCCCTCTTTTAGAATAGCTGCAACATCCTTTAGATCGCCTTCCGTAAGAACAGTAGATTCTCTGACTATATTCTTTGCCTTTTCAATCAAGATATTTTCAATCTGCATCTTCTCAAAGGTCTCTGGTGTGAGGTGATTTGCAACCAGGACCCTTCTGTATAATTCCAGATCGAATCTTCCATCCTTCTGAAAAGCGGGGATCGATGTCACAAGGTCTGTCAGTTCTTCCCTGCCCACTGTTAATGACATCCTCTGCGCATCTTTAAGCCAGAGGCGCTGATCAATCAGGTTATCTATGACAAGCTTCTTTATTGTGTCCTCGCTTATATCCTTTATATTCTCTTTAAAGATCTCCTTGTATGCCTTATATGTTGACTGGTAGGTCCTTTCATATTCCATCATGGGGATTATCTCATCATCCACCTTTGCTGCATAGACATCCGGATTTCCCTGATTTTTAAAGCCCCACCATCCCATGGAAATGATAAAGGCAGCAGCGATTAGCCCCATGATTGTCCTGAAAAACCAAGGGTTCTCAATAGCGCCCTTTCTTATTACCTTAAGCATCTTAAATCCTCATTTCTAAAATTGTAAAATCTTGTCTTTTTTTGAAATTTTAGCAGAGGGGTTTGTCCGATGCAATATGAAGAATTCTGGGGTTTATCTTGAAGTTGCCGGTCTCTTGACGTAATATCGTAAGAATGGATGACCCTATGGATAAAGAACAACTTTCCTTAAAGGCCAGGGTTGATCTCGAATGGGATAAGATCCTTGATCTCCTTGCCGCTCAGGCGGTTTCTGTACCTGGTTCCAGCTTATGCAAAAACCTCAGGCTATTCTCAGAGATTGATGATATAGAGCTTAAGCTTGAGGAGACGAGCGAGATGGCGGGCCTCCTTGCAGAGGGAGGGGACCTTCCTCTTTCACCATTTCCTGATCTTGTGTCAGTCCTCAATTCAGCTGAAAAAGGGGGTATCCTTGAACCAGGAGACCTAATGGGGATATCAGTATTTTTGGGAGTGACATCAAATGTCAAGAGATATATATGCAGGCATGAGACGGTTCCGGTGCTTCACGCGGTTGTATCCGGAATTGAAGAGCTAAGGGAGATAAAAGAGAAGATAGATGGAGCCGTAGATAGTGGCGGGAATATAAAGGAGGATGCCACGCCGGGACTTAAACTTCTGATGCGGAAGACAAAGGAGTTTAAGATGCGGACAAGGGAGAGGCTGAAAGGGATGATTCATTCGCCTGAATATGCCGAAATACTCCAGGAGCCATTCTTTGCAGAGCGTGAGAACCGATATGTCATCCCTGTCAAGGTGGAGTTTAAGTCCAGGGTAGAAGGGATCATCCATGACCTTTCCGCGAGCGGTGCAACGGTCTTTATTGAACCTAAGGAGCTTGTTGAGATGAATAACAAGCTCAAGATGCTTGAGCTTGAGGTGGAGGATGAGATAAGGAATATATTAATTGCCCTTTCAAACATGGTGTCCTCAAGCCATCAGATAATCCGCAATAACCTGTTGGTAATGGCGGAGATCGACTGTATCTATGCAAGGGCGAGGCTCAGCCGGATACTGGAAGGAAGGGGTGTAAAGCTGAACAACAAGGGGATCATTAACATAAAGGGGGCACGGCATCCCTTAATGGTCCTTACCGGGAAGGAGGCAGTGCCGAATGACATCTTAATTCCTGGGGATACAAAGATCCTCATAATATCCGGCCCAAACTCCGGCGGAAAGACCGTTTTGCTGAAGGCATTAGGGCTGTTTGCAATGATGGTCAGGGGTGGGCTTCACCTCCCATGCGGCGAAGGCTCTGAGATGGCCCTTTTTCAGGAGATCTATACCGATATAGGCGATGATCAGGATATAAGGATGGGTTTGTCAAGCTTCTCGGCCCATATCAGTACCATAGCCTCTATATTCAGATATGGGACACCCGGTTCATTGGTCCTTCTTGATGAAATTGCTATATCGACTGATCCCTCTGAAGGGGCTGCATTTGCAGAAGCCGTTCTTTTAACGATGCGGGAGAGGGGCTTCAAGGTGATTGTGACTACACATTATAACTCCCTGAAGACCCTGGGTCACTCTGGACAAGGATTTTGTAATGCCTCCTTTGATCTGGATCTAAAGACGCTATCGCCAACATATAACCTGATCTTTGGCATACCGGGGAGATCATTTGCCATAGATATTGCAGGAAGGTTCGGTATAGAGAGGGGGATAATTGAACTTGCATTGGAGAGATTGGGGAGAAATGATCTTTCCCTGGACCTGCTCTTGTCAGAGTTAAATGAAAAGAAGAGGAGCTATGAAGAGGATTCAAAGAGGGCAAAAGAACTGAGGCTTGAGGCGGAGCATTTTACTGAAGAACAGAGGGAGATAACCAGCCGGCTGAAGGAGTCTGAAAAGGATATCAGGAAGAAGATGAGGGCAGAAACCAACCGTGAAATCTCAAAGGCCAGACAGGAGATTTCCGCAATTATTGATGGGTTAATGAAGGACAGGAGGAAAGAGAGGGCTGACAGCGCAAAAAGACTCTTGACTGAAATAGAAACCGGAATCAGCAATCATATCACCGGCAGCGGGGACTGTATACCTTTAAAGGATCTTAAGGCGGGAGACCATGTCGAGATAAAGGACTTGGGTATCGAGGGTGTTCTGCTTGATGATTATCAAGAAAAGAGGATGATCAGAGTCAAGGTCCATGATTCGGAAATAAAGGTCAATCCGGCATTGATACAGGGCCTTAAACAGCCTGCCGGGCAGAGAATAAAGCCTGAGTCCATAGTCAGAGAGAGAAGGCCCCCGATTCCGGCAGAGGCATCGGCCTTAGATCTCAGGGGGAAGAGTGGTGAGGAATCTATAGTTGAGATCGACAGGTTCCTGGACAACGCAATTCTTAGCGGCATAAAGGAGGTTAGCCTGATTCATGGCCATGGAACAGGGAGGCTTAAAAAGAGGATAAGGGAGCATCTTAAAGAATCGCCATATGTCTTGAACTATCGCCCCGGTGATATACATGAGGGGGGTGATGGGGTGACTGTGGTAGAGTTACAATAATAGCAGAAAGAGGGTGGCAGGCATGAAGATCTTTATCACTGGCGCAACAGGTTTTATAGGGGGAGAGATAGTTTTGGGCCTCCTTGAAAGGGGTTACCAGATAAGGGCCCTTGCAAGAAACCCTGACAGGGCAAGGGA
>JACRHA010000163.1 GCA_016234185.1 Nitrospirota bacterium | reverse complement strand
TGCATCTGCATCTCCCTTCAGGATGCTGATGCCTGCTTCGAGATGGGTAGAAACCTCTGTCTCATATCCGTTGACCCGGGAAGGATCAATACCGAGTCGTCTCAGATGTTCGTCCAACAAAAGATGCGTCCCTGAGCCCTTCTGGCGATTAATAAATCTGATATAAGGACGCGTAAGATCCTCAATCCCTTTTATATTTAATGGATTCTCACCCCTGATAATCAATCCTTGTTGACGATAGGCAAAGTTTACTGCCACAACAGAGAAATCAGGGATATGGGAGGCAAGAAACGGTATGTTATATTCTCCATTTGCAGTATCAAGGAGATGAGAACCGGAGATATGCACGCTCCTGGCCTTTAGCATAGATAGTCCGGCAAGGCTGCCCGTAGTACAAAGGAAGGGGAATAGGGGTTCTCCTGCCCTTTCCAGCTCATTTAATATAAGATTGAGGAGGGGATCATTGCTTCCTGCCACCAGGAGTAGTCCTTTTTGCCTTCTTAGAATGGGCTGGTGATTTTCAATGCTGTTTTCCAGCCAGATATCTACCAGCTCCTTCAAAAATCCCCACTTGCCCGTGATCTTTGTGGCCGGAAGTCTTTTTTCAGCAATCAATGAGTAAATCTTCTTTTCATTGACACCTAAATACCTTGATAGCTCCCGGGTATTCATATATTTATTCATATAACACCTCCTGGGTCCACTCTTTTACATTAGAGCCGGGTCTCCTGTCAAGAAAATTCTTACTTATAATAACCTATAATAACAAATATAGGTGCCCGGATTTCTAATTTCCGATCATTAAGACCTGGTAGTGGCATACTCTTTGCTGTAATTTATAGAGGGGCCATCTAAATTATTTGATTGACGGGGTTATTGCTATGATTCCTCTTGAGATATTGGTTTTAGTATCAATCCTGTTTCTCTTCTTGTTATCTTCCATATTAACTTACTTCATCGAATCTATGCTTCTATCGATCGGACTGACACTTATTTTATCAGGCCTTTTATTCGGAATACCTGCGGGATCTTATTACCATATCCTGCTCTTTCAAAGAAGAAGACTGATCAAGCAGGATCTGAAAAAATGGTGGATATCGCCTCAAAGGTATCACAAATTCCTTCCTGGCGAAGAGAGGAAGGTGCTAGACAGATGGTTTTGGATCGGTGCTATATTCTTTAATATCGCTATTCTGGGGTGCGGCCTGGTATTTCTGGACCTATTAAAAACATGGCTGGAAAATTAAGGGCGAATTATCTATCCCAGCTTCGCTTGTCTATCTTGATCACATTATAACCACAATATATACATGGTGCAGTTCCTTTTTTGCTGGCAGGAATATAAAACGTTTTATGACATTTAGAGCAATATACCCTTACGGATATCTCTTCCTCTTTTTTAATCTTGTCGTTCATATTATTCCCCCCCATTGAAGAAGGCTAAGGTTAAGGCTAAGTGAAGATATATTTACAGACTCTTATATCTGTTGGTTACAGGCATCCTCCGGTCCCTGCCGAGTGCGCGGGGCGTAATCTTTATCCCTATTGGCGCCTGTCGTCTCTTATATTCGCTCCCATCCACCATGCCTATCACCCGCTCTACAAGCTCCCTGCTCCATCCCATGGAGACTATCTCGTCAAGCCCCCTGTCCTCCTCTACATATGCCTGGAGAATCGGATCGAGTACATCGTAAGGGGGAAGGGTGTCCTGATCCGTCTGCCCCGGTTTTAATTCCGCTGTGGGGGGTCTCTTGAAGACCCTTTCCGGTATTATCCTTGGTCCCGTGCTATTTCTGTATTCAGCAAGTCTATATACAAGTGTCTTCGGGACATCCTTTATCACGGCAAAACCTCCAGCCATATCACCATATAGCGTGGCATAGCCTACGCTCATCTCGCTCTTATTTCCCGTAGTGAGTACCAGCCAGCCAAACTTATTCGAGAGGGCCATGAGTATATTCCCCCTGACCCTGGCCTGGAGGTTCTCCTCCGTTACATCATGCTCAAGCCCTTTAAATTGGCCCGAGAGGGTCTTCATATATGATTCAAATACATCCCACATTGGATTTATAATAAACCTGATCCCGAGGTTCTTTGCAACAACTGACGCATCCTCCCCGCTCTCAACCGATGTATACTGTGAAGGCATGAAGACACCTATAACATTATCGCTCCCCAGAGAATCAGCAGCTATTACGGCAGTAAGTGCGGAATCGATTCCACCGCTCATCCCGATTACAACATTCGAGAATTTGTTCTTTCCCGCATAGTCCCTGGCACCAAGTGTTAAGGCAGAATATATCTCGGCTAAGTCCTCCAGGGGTGATATAGTCCGTTCCGGAATTGCCGGCCTACTCCTCTCCTTATGTTCCGAAAGGAATATATGTCTTACCATACCGGTATCTATATTCCTATTAACCCCCGACTTCCTCCTTCTCGGGTCATGCAGTCTGGCCCTGAAAACAGCATCAATGTTGAGGTCGGCAAGGATCAGTTCTTCCTCAAATTGTCTTCCCCTTGCTATCAGGTTCCCATTCTGGTCAAAAACCATGCTATGGCCATCAAATACCAATTCATCTTGTCCTCCAACCATATTTACATAGGCTAAAATTACAAAATTATCAGCAGCCCTTGTTGAGAGCATCCTCTCCCTGAATCTCCACTTACCTGCATGGTATGGAGAGGCATTGATGTTAATAATAACCTCTGCCCCGGCCAGCGTCTGAAAAATTGAAGGTCCGTCAGGATACCAGATATCCTCGCAGATATTGATGCCTATACGGGTTCCATTCAGCGTAAAAACAGGATAATCCCTCCCCGCCCTGAAATACCTCTCTTCATCGAAGACACCATAATTTGGCAGAAAGGATTTGTGGTAGACGCCTGCCAGCTTCCTGTTGCAGATAAAGGCTGCTGCATTATAGATATCATCTGACTTGTCAACAAAACCTACGACAGCAGCAATCCCCTCTGACCTGGCCGTGATCTCATTCAAGAGCTCAATATTATCTTTAATG
>JACRHA010000159.1 GCA_016234185.1 Nitrospirota bacterium | reverse complement strand
CTTCGATCCTCTTTGCCTCTTCTGCTGCGATCCTGAATGTGTTTACAGCGCGGTTCACCTCAACCCTTGCATCCGATATAGGTTTCCCTGACTCAAGGGTCAGGATCCTTGCAATCTTTTCTCTATCCTGCTTGATACCGGTGGATATTTCCGTCAATATCTCATACCTTTTATATGCAGGGAGCCTCTTAGTAATTTCCAGGCTTTCTAATCCCTTTTTTATTGCCTCTTCCACCTCGGGCTCGCCTGCCTGGCATATCTTCCCTATCACCTGGTGGTTGTATGGGTTTATTACCTCCTCATATCTTGCCGTGTCCTTCCATTCGCCTGCCAGATATATCTTGTATTCTTCCACTATCTTATTCCTCCAATTGTTTCAACCAATTTCAGTATAACAATAGGGTAACTCTGCGTCAACTTTCCTATTACCAGGGAATGTCGGGATCGGTTCGTTGTTGGTGACCGCTTCATTACCAGGCAATACTATTTAAAAGGGTTTTTAATGGTGATTCCCTTTATTGACTGGGAATCAGATAAATCTTCGGAAAGGATTACTCTTGCCCCTCCCGCAAGGGCTGATGCGACGATGAGGGAGTCCCAGAAAGAGTATTTATATCTCTCGTGCAGATCAATTGCTTCCAACACAATCTCCATGTCATTCGTTATGACGTCCCATTTTGAGAGTTTCTTTATTATTTCCTTCGCTACTGGTGTCTCCAGAGGCGACGCAATTTTTCCGGTTACCGTGACGAAGAATTCCTGCAGGGTCTGAATGCTTAAAATCCCGAGCCCTGAATGCCATAGGTCTTTCATGATACTTAAAGCGATTTGGTGCTTGCGACCAGCGTCTATGTCATAAGCATAAACAAGGACATTTGTATCGACAAACACCTTATCTGCGCTCATGTAATTCCTCCCGTGAGCAGGGCATGCGCCCGCCAGTGCCCAGATGGAGCCCCTGTTCCATGCGCCTGATTTCGGTATCCATGGCTTTCCTATAACCCATATCCTTTCTGATCTTCTCCTCAAGGGACTCCCTTATCAACGCGCTAAGAGATTTCTCTTCCTTAAGCGCCAGTACCTTAGCCTTTTTCAGTATTGCTTTAGGCAATGAAAGCGTAACATTTTGCTTTTCCATATACACCTCCTTTATATATTCACATATTTACGTGTATCACATATTTAAGTGTAATGTCAACAAAACCATTTATACAAAAAATAGATTTACTGAAATTTAATCTGACAGTAATATGTGTGTGAAATACTCCCTTCAATGACACTTCACGAGGGAGACCATTAGAAACTTAGAATATTGCCCGAGACCCTTCCTATTACATAGCATAATAGCGTTGCGGCCATTACTACGGATGTATTCTCAAGCCCACTCTTTAGCCAGCTTTTATGGCTGAATCTTGCCTTGATGGCGCCTATCCCAAACATCACTAAGATAGTTGTAACTATTGCAAGGATAAGTGCAAAGGCAGGCGGCAAGAAGAGGAAAGGGGATATGGGTATAAGCGACCCGATAATGTATGACACCCCTATCAGGGATGCCGTGAAGAAGGGTCTTCCGATGTCCTCCGGAAAAAGCTTCAATTCCTCCTCCATCATGCTCCTGACCCAGATTTCTTTATCCGACGTAATGCGATCTACTATCATGTCCAGGTCTTCACCTTTAAATCCTTTTTTCCTGTATATCTCCCTGATCTCTTGCCTCTCTATCTCGGGGACCTCATCTATTTCTCTTGTCTCCCTCTTGATCTCATTTTCAAATAGTTCTTTCTGTGACTTCATGGAGAGATAGGCGCTGAAGAACATTGAGATAGTCCCTGCAGAGATACCGGCCAGGGCTGTCAGGAGAATAATATGGTTATCATGGATCACGCCGGTTACACCCGCCACAAAGGCCAGTGTTGTGATAATCCCGTCACTCATGCCCAGGAGGATCTCCCTTGCGGATTTTCCCCAGGAGATATGCTCCTCTAAGGCAAGACGGTGGTTAACAATTATCTCTTTGTCTCTTAAGGTCTTATCCATCTATTTATAGGGGAGCGACCATCCCCCTCCACCGGCAAAGCCGGATGGAGCCTCCCCCTCCCTACGCTCGACTCCGCTCGCTGTTTTATCATAGGGGAGGAATTACCCCCTCCAAACGTTGTTTGCCAGGCAGATATCCATAGCAAGCGGGCGGGTATCTTTTTTAATAATATCATCCTATGGGTGTCAGGTTCAATGTCTCCGATCCTCTCCTTAGCGCATAACAAGGCCGCCATCGACTATTATTTTGGCGCCGGTTATAAATGATGATTCAGGAGATGCAAGATATAGGACAGCATTTGCTATATCAGATGGGAGGGCAAGTCTCCTTAAGGGGGTCCTGCCCGCAATCTCCTCCTGGACATGCCCTGGTGCATGGGGTGTGACCTTCCCAAGGGTAAACCCGGGAAGGATCATGTTTGCAGTGATACCATGCTCCCCCACCTCATATGCCAATACCTTTGTCATCCCCTCCATCGCGGAAAGGGCTGAGATATAGCTGCCGTAACCAGATACCGGATCATCTATCATCCTGCTTAAGATATTAATTATTCTTCCCCATTGTCTCTTTTTCATATCTCTTGCGGCTATCTGCGATGCGCATAACCCTCCCTTTATTACAACATCTATCTGCCCTTTGTAATTGGTCCAGCTATCATTATAGATGGGTGTTCTCCTGATCAGATTATGGGCATTGTTAATAAGTATATCTATCTTGCCGTACCTTTTTAATATCTCGTCAAACATTGCCAAAAGATCCCTTCTCCGCCGCACGTCTCCCTTGAGGATCATGCCTTCTCCGCCCTTATTGATTATCTTCTTCAGAATTTCCTTTGCCTGTCCTTCGCTTTTTAGATAATTTATTGCCACTATTGCGCCATGTTCCGAGAGTCTCTCTGCAATTGCAGAGCCTATATCATTTGCACCGCCTGTGATCAGTGCGACCTTTCCGCAGAGGGAGAACATGGGTTATTCGCCAAGCTTATCGAGGAGACTTGCCGGAGAGGCAAGGTGTCTTGAAAATCCCAGCTCCCTTGGCTCTATTCCGATGGCAAGGCCTACTAGTTGCGGGAGGTGGATGATTGGCATGGAAAGCCTCTTCCCGGCCCTTGCGCCGGCCTTCTGCTGGTATATATCAAGGTTCATATGACAGAGGGGGCAGGGTGTAACCATGCAGTCGGCACCGGCATCCTTGGCCTCAAGTATATTGGCAGAGACCATTCCAAGGGCTATATCCTCCTTTTCAAGGACAACCGGAAAGCCGCAGCACTTGGTCTTTCCAACATAGTCTATTGGTTCCGCGCCCAGGATGCTGATAATGGACTCTAGTGAATTCGGTTTTTCAGGGTCATCAAAGCCCAACACACTTGACGGTCTTAAGATATAGCACCCATAAAACGGGGCTACCCTTATACCAGAGAGGGGTCTCACAACCCTCTCCCTTAATCTTTCCAGGCCGAAATCCTTTACAAGGATCCAGAGGAGGTGCTTCACATCAATCCTGCCGTTGTACTGCCCCTCCTTTAACATCCCGTTGATCCTGGGAAGCAGCCCCTCCTCCTCCTTGAGCCTTTTGTTAGAGGTCGACATGATACCCTGACCTGTACCGCAGATGGTCATAATATCAAGACCTATCTCCTCGGCCTGAGAGAATGTCCTTGCGTTTAAGGCTAATTGAAGGTCAGGGTCTGCCTCACCAATAACGCCAGCGCCACAGCATGATGATTTGACCAGTTCAACGATCTCAATCCCCAGTTTCTCGGTAACCAGGCGGGTAGATTGATTAAGCTCAGGGCATGCCCCTTTAGAGGCGCAACCCGGATAATAGGCAAATCTCATCTGCTCATAACCCCCTCTCCCTGAAGATCCTTCTGATATCTTTTATCCCTTCAATCCCTCTTTTGAAATGTAACGGGACCTTTCCTTTTATGAGCATCCTTATGCCAAGGGGGATGATCCTTAGTAAGCCTGCGATATCTGTCCCTATTAATTTCAGGGGCATGGCCGCCTCGTTCAGTCTCCCTTCCCTCTTTACTATGTCAAGGAATCCTGTTATATGCCTTGAGCCCTTTGTCCATCTCATTCCTTCCTGGATTGAGGCCCTCCTTATCTTTATTATCTGCTCCATCGGTTTTACATCCTTTGGACATACCTCAACGCAGAAGTTGCACCTTACGCAGTCCCAGATGCCATCTTCATGCTGGAGGCTTAAGAGCCTCTCTTTCTTGTTCCCTTCCCTCGGGTCTGCAATGAACCTGTAGGACTTGGCCAGGGCAGCAGGCCCCAGAAAACCCTCTGAGACCTCATTGGAGTTGCATGCAGCAAGACATGCCCCGCACATGATGCATGCGTCGACGTTGTCAAAGGTCTTCATAGTGGAAGGCGAGATTGCAATTGTTCCATACCCTTCTGGAATCAGCCATGGAGTGATATCCCTTACCTTATGCCAGAAAGGACCCATGTCAGCAACCAGATCCTTTACAATCCTCATATTCTTGAGCGGGGCGATTTTTATCTCGCCGTGCCGGTCTAACTCAGCCAAGACCTGGGTCTTACAGGCAAGTTTCTCATGGCCATTGATCTCCATAGAGCAGGAGCCGCAGATCGCCTGTCTGCAGGATGCCCGGAAGGCAAGGGTGCCGTCTACCTCTTCTTTTATCCTGACAAGGGCCTCAAGGACCGTTGCGTCCCTTGCTACCTCTACCCTGTAGCTCATGAAACGGGGTTTTGCATCTAAAGCAGGATTGAACCTCTGTATTGAAAACCTTACCCTCATCAGCCCAACCTCTAATCCGGTTTGACTATTACAGGGGCTTGCGTCGCCCCCTCCATCGGCAAAGCCGAATGGAGCCTCCCCCTCAACGCTCGCCTTGCTCGCTGGGTATCTACTCCCTATACCTCCAGGGTCTTTGGATAGGTCGTCAGATTTATGCAGCCCTCTTCTGTTACAAGCACCATATCCTCGATCCTGACCCCGCCTATATCCGCATAATACAGACCTGGCTCTACTGTGACGATATTCCCCTTTTTAAGGGTATAGCCTGCCTTGCTTATTCTCGGCGGTTCATGGACATCGAGTCCTATGCCATGCCCTGTCCCATGAAAGAAGCCCTGCATCCTGCCATTTATAATCCCGGTCTCAAAGCCGAAGCTCTTAAGACAATCAGATACATTGTTATGCACTATCCTTGCGTCCATACCATCCCTGATAAGGGATATTCCCCTCTCCTGGGAAGAGATGACTGCCTCATACATCTTCTTTAGCCGATCAGGCGTTTTTCCCTTCACTACAGTCCTTGTCATGTCGGCAAAGTACCTTGTTCTTGTCGATCTGGGGAATAGATCTATTATAATCGGCTGATGCGGCCTGAGAGGCCCGGACCCCTCGTTGTGGGGATCGCAGCCCTCTGTCCCGACGGCTACTATAGTGTGTTCTGCAATACACTTAAGATCCATCAGCTTATAATCAATGATCCTCCTTATCCTGTCAGAGGTCAGTATGTCATCTTTGTAATACAGGAGGTTGCCCTTGACAATCGAATCCCTTATGACCGATATTGCCTCACCCATGGCCTCCTCGGTTTTTCTTTGGGTATCTCTTATATATCCTAACTCCTCATCAGACTTAACCATCCTATCCTCAAAGAATGGTTCCTTCTTTGATTCAAGCTGATACCCCCTCCCCCTTAGTTCGTCTGCGTATCTGATCGGAAAGCCGGCCGGAACCTGGATCGATCTGATACCTCTCTCCGCCAAAAAAAGATCAAGAGAGTCGATGATGCCCGGCTCAGGGATACCCTTCTTCTTTGCCCGCTCCTCGTACTCCGACAATGAGAGGACACTGTCAACCCTTGCCTGGGCCTTGGCCCTGTCCAACTCAAGGTCTGTCATCATCATGATCTTTTCAGATTTTACTTTGAGAAAAATAAATTGATCAGGGGCCAAAAATCTCGTAGCATAATAAAGATCAGCATCCCTCTCGCTGCATGAGATAATCAGTGTCGCGTCATATTCCTTAATAATCTATCCCCCTCTGGGCCTCTATCCCT
>JACRHA010000158.1 GCA_016234185.1 Nitrospirota bacterium | reverse complement strand
CTGAGATTTACCGGTATGAAGTTTTTTGCTCTGTTCATACTTATATTTACCATAATCCAATATCTTGCATACAGGCGGCTGAGCTGTCGGGGCCACTTCGGCCAGATCAAGCCCATACTCCTCTGCCTTTTTTATGGCATCGCCTGTAAGCATGATACCGAACTGATCTCCTTCAGGACCGATTACCCTTACTTCCTTTACCTTGATCTCCCTGTTTATCCTAAGCTTAAAAGCGATATGTTACCTCCATTCTGTTTATAAGGGGCTTGCGTCGCCTCGCCCCTACAACCCAACGCTCGCCTTGCTCGCTGGGTAGATACCCACATAGGCAGAGTCGTGGGCATCTACGTAGTTAATCTTGCGCCTATTTCGCTCTTTAAGATATCTATTATCTCCTCTATCTTCTTTACCCCGAGATCCTCTCCGGACCTCTTTCTAATAGATACCGTATTATCCTTTACCTCCCTTGCGCCTATTATAAGCATATAAGGTATCTTGTTTAATGTGGCCTCGCGGATCTTGAGACCTACCTTTTCGTTTCTGTCATCAAGGCTGGATCTGATACCCGCTCTCCTTAGTCTCTCTGTAATCTCCTTTGAATATTCCCTTTCTCTGTCTGTTATAGGAAGTATAATTGTCTGAACAGGTGAAAGCCAGAGAGGAAAGGCCCCTGCATAATGTTCAATCAATATCCCGAAGAACCGTTCGAGAGAGCCCATCAGCGCCCTGTGGATCATGATGGGCCGGTGCTCTTTCCCATCCTCTCCCACAAATGTTATATCAAATCTTTCAGGCAGGTTAAAGTCTACCTGGATTGTAGTGCACTGCCATGCCCTCTGAAGCACGTCTTTTATCTTTATGTCTATCTTTGGGCCGTAAAATACCCCCTCCCCAGGATCTGTCTGGTATGGGAGATTTCTCTCCTTGAGGGATCTCTCAAGGGCAGAAGTAGCCTTTTCCCAGTTTGACAGGGTACCGACATACTTCTCAGGCCTTGTCGACAGGTAGATCTCATATTTATCAAACCCGAAGGTTTTTAATATGAAGAGGGTAAGGTCCAGGGCGCCTGAGATCTCCGCCTCAAGCTGATCAGGCATGCAAAAGATATGGGCATCGTCCTGTGTAAAGCCCCTGACACGGAGAAGGCCATGCAGCACACCCGATCTCTCATACCTGTAGACAGTGCCAAGTTCCGCCCATCTTATGGGAAGTTCTTTGTAGCTCCTTATGTGCGACTTATAAATAACTATATGGAACGGGCAATTCATTGGTTTTAGTTCAAACTCCACCTCGTCTATCTTCATGGGGGCATACATATTTTCCCTGTAGAAATCAAGGTGGCCGCTCCTCCCCCAGAGATCCAGTTTTGCTACATGCGGGGAATAGACAATCTCGTAGTCCGCCCGGTAGTGCTCATCCTTCCAGAAGTCCTCTATGATCCTCCTCGTTACTGCGCCTTTAGGGTGCCACAAGACAAGGCCTGGCCCGATATCATCACTGATACTGAAGAGGTCAAGCTCCCGCCCAAGCCTCCTGTGATCCCTCTTCTTGATCTCTTCAAGTCTCTTCAGATAAGAATCCAGTTCTGATTTGTCAGGGAATGAGGTTCCATAGACCCTCTGGAGCATGGGTCTTTTTTCATCACCCTTCCAGTAGGCCCCGGCGATCGAAAGGAGTTTTACAGCCCCGATCTTCCCTGAAGATGGCACGTGCGGTCCAAGGCAGAGGTCGATAAAATCTCCCTGCTGATATACCGTTATAGTCTCATCCGCTATATCCTCAAGGATTTCAACCTTGTATGGTTCACCCAGTTTCCTGAATAGTTCTATGGCCTCTTCCCTCCGGATTTCTTTTCTGACAAAAGGGATATCTGAATCAATTATCTCCATTATTCCTGCCTCGATCTTTTCAAGATCCTCCTGGGTAAAAGATCTTTTAAGGTCAAAATCGTAGTAGAAGCCGTCTTCAATAGCAGGACCTATGGCCAATCGTGCGTCAGGGAAAAGTTTTTTGACGCAAAGAGCCAGGATGTGTGATGTGCTGTGTCTGTATATCTCCTTCCCTTCCCTGGTCAGAAATGTGATTAACTCGATGACAGCATCCTCAGTCAGGGGCCTGTTTATATCAACAGGCATACCATTTACCTTGACTGCAAGAATATTACCGGGAGATTTTCCGCCGATCTCCCTAAGGATTTCACAGGCAGTTATACCTGTCCTGTAGGTTTTTTTTGTCTGATCCGGCAGGGTTATGTTTAACTCTTTAGCAGGGATGGATTCTCCGTTCAAGTCTTCTTTTTATTTAACCATTTTTTCAATTTCGATGGTAGGCACGGGCGGTCTTGAACCGCCGACCTCTACCGTGTCAAGGTAGCGCTCTACCCCTGAGCTACGCGCCTAATTTTTTTATGAATATTAATATAAAGGCCCATTTTTGTCAAGTGAATTTGCCCTGAGAAATCTATGATTACTCTGATTAAGGATGACAAAAGGCAGATGTAATCTGCCTTTTGTCAAGTGGATATAGTAAGGATAAAAATCAATTCTGCGTAAATGCCATTACTTAACGTGGGTCTTTAACACCTTTCCTGCTGAAAATTTCGGGACCTTTGTGGCCGGTATCTTAATCTCCTGTCCTGTCCTGGGGTTGCGGCCTGTCCTTGCCTTCCTCTTGGCAACAGAGAATGTTCCGAAGCCGATCAAGGACACCCTCTGTCCCTTCTTCAGGGAGGTCTTGATCCCGTCAAGGAATGCTGTCAGGGCCTTTGTGGCAGCCACTTTGCTTATGTCTGCAGAAGCAGCCATCTTTCCGATCAGTTCATTTTTTGTCATCCTTTCCCTCCTTGCCTATAAAGTTTATAGTTCTCCTTGGTAGAGCCTTACCAGGCTTCAATTGCAGCCTAGGTTAGCAACTTAAAACAGTGTTGTCAAGCCAAAAAAACAATGACAGGGGATTTTT
>JACRHA010000157.1 GCA_016234185.1 Nitrospirota bacterium | reverse complement strand
TTAACTGCTTTGATATTGCTAGTCCAAGCCCTGTACCACCATACTTACGAGTATATGAACCATCTACCTGGCTAAAACTTCTAAAAAGTCTATCCATTTCATTTTGAGCAATACCTATACCTGTATCTGCAACAGAAACTCTCAACTCAATAGTTTCATCAACTGTTTCATCAATAATTTCAGCGCACTTTATAACTATGTTTATACTTCCTTTTTCAGTAAACTTAATTGCATTGTTAATAAGATTATTGAGTACCTGCTGCCTGAAAAGAGGGTAAGACCCCATGACCTTGTGTTGGACAAGGCAGGATCTGTCTGGTTTACGGAGCTCCATGGTAACAGTATTGGGAGGCTTGAGATATCAAAGGCGCAGGCCGGCAGATCTGCCGGTTTTCAGGAGTTCCCCATACCTGCAAAGGACAGCCATCCCCATGGTATAGCCGTTGACAAAGACGGGGGGATCTGGTTTACGGAGATGGGCGGTTTCTTTCAGGGGAAGTTTAGGGACAGGATTGGCAGGGTAGTACCTTAAGGATAAGGTCTAGGAAAAGAAGGTTTAGGCGGAGGCCAAAAGAAGGCTGAGGCTAAGGCCAAAAGAAGGTTCAGGTTAAGGTTTAGGTTGAGGATTTCTTAACCTCGACCTTAGCCTCAGCCTGATTTTTTCTTAACCTTAACCTCAACCTAAGAAAAGAGGAATGGATGTCTTACAGTGTGAAGCTTGAAGTATTTGAGGGGCCGCTCGATCTTCTTTTACATCTGATAAAGAAGAGCGAGATAAATATATATGATATACCAATTGCAGACATAACAAAGCAGTATCTGGATTATATTGACCTTATAAGATCGCTGAACCTTGATGTCGGTGGGGAGTTCCTTGTTATGGCCGCTACATTGATCCAGATTAAATCCAGAATGCTCCTGCCCGTTACTGAGACTGAAGACGAAGAAGAGGAGGAGGATCCAAGGGAGGAGCTTATTTCAAGACTGCTGGAGTATAAAAAATACAAGGATGCGGCAGAGATGCTCGGAGAACGCGGAGAGACATGGTCTAATATATTCAGGAGGGAGCAGCCCCAGGATGTTAAGGGAGAGGGAGATTTCAGCCTCTCGGATCTGAGCCTCTTTGACCTTATTGATGCCTTACAGAAGGTCATGGAGAGGGTTACCGATAGCAGTTCAATGGAGATTATCTTAGATGAGCTATCCGTTAAGGATAAGATATCTGCTATCCTGGACAGGCTTAATATCCAGGAGAGCCTTACCTTTACATCCCTCTTTGAAAACGAGAAGACAAGGTCTACCATAGTTGTTACATTCCTTGCGCTCCTGGAGCTGATAAGACTGGGTCTTGTCTGTGTACAGCAGCTGGAGGACTGCGGCATGATCAGGATCTTTAAGAAGATTAAATCAGGAGGAACGGATGGAGGAGAGGGAGTTTAGGTCTGTAATAGAGGTATTGCTCTTTGTCTCCCAGGAGCCTATTACCCTGGACAGGATCATAAAGATAACGGAGATTGGGGATCGGGGGAGGATATTGGCTGCGATTAAGGGGATCGATGAGGAATACTTTATAAATGGACATGGACTCCAGATAGTAGAGGTAGCAGGCGGGTATCAGATGGTGACAAGGGCCGAGTTTGCCCCCTGGGTCAAGGCGGCGGAAAAAACAGCAGCGCCATCAAGGCTTTCAAGGTCAGCCCTTGAGGTTTTAGCCGTAATAGCATATAAGCAGCCCATTGTGAGATCCGAGATTGAGGCCATAAGGGGAGTTGATTCAACGGGTGTAATAAAGACCCTCCTTGAGCGGAGGCTGATCAGGATTGTGGGGAAGAAGGATATCATCGGAAGGCCAATCATGTATGGTGTTACCAAAGGTTTCCTGAGCGCCTTTGGACTGAAAGATCTCTCGGAACTTCCAAGTCTAAAGGAGTTCGCCGATATTGCCGGTTCCGGCCAGACTAATTGGATAGAGGAGAATAACAAATGACAAATGACAAATTACAAATTTCAAACTTTGGCATTTGGATTTTGATATTTTTCATTTTTATATGCCTCTTCTATCAAACTGCCTTCGGCAGCAACATAGATGAGGTAATTTCTTCCCTGGGAAATAATGACCCTTCAGTAAGGAAAAAAAGTGCCCTGCTTTTGGGGGAGCTTGGCGATAAGCGGGCAGTAGGTCCTCTCATAGGAGTCCTGAAGGATAAGGATTGGGACGTTAGAAATGCTGCTGTTGATTCCCTTGGAAGATTAGGGGATCCTGCTGCTGTGGCGCCGCTTATAGAATCATTGCATGATGAGAACGGTACAGTTAGGGTTTCTGCTATCGCGTCGCTGGAGAAGATCGGCGATGAGCGGGGTGTTGAGCCGCTCATTAAGATCCTAATGGATGATTATAGCCCCGTAAGAAAACGCGCCATATATGCACTAAGGAGATTCAAGGACAAGAGGGCCGTAGGGCCGATAATCGCATTGCTGGATGACAGGGATTGGGGAGTCCGGGGCACGGCCGCATGGGCACTGGGGGAACTTGGTGATCCGAGGGCGGTCGAGCCGCTGATCCGCTCCCTTATTGATATACACTGGTCTGTAAGATCAAATTCGCTGTATGCCCTTGCGGCGCTTAATAAGGCCGCAGTAAGGCCGCTTATCATGGCCCTAAAGGATAAGAACGAGGATATCAGGTATGCTGCAGCCGCTGTGCTGGGAGAGATCCGGGATCCAGAGGCTGTCAGACCGCTTCTCGACCTGTTTTCTGACGAGGATCAGGACGTCAGGCTGTCTGCTGCCTACTCTATGGCTAGAATAGGGAGGCCGGCATTAAAACCTCTTATATCAGCAATAAAAGACGGCAGCAACGATATAAAGATCGGCGCAGTATTTGCTCTTGGTGAGATGGGAGATCCTGATGCAATAGAACCCCTCAAAGGGCTACTAGACGATCCAAATAATAATGTGAAGGTTGCTGCCAAGGGAGCGGTTGAAAAGATAGAAGAGCGGAATAAGAGATGAAGAACAATATAAATATCGATTCTGCTCCCCTTGATTTCCAGAGACGTCTAGAGAAGTGGGCCGAGGTCACCTCTCTTTCTCTGAGGCTTCTTGAGGCATCCTTAAAGAAGGAATTTCCTGATTTGTCTCCAGGGGAGATCCATAATAAGATGATGAAAAGTCTCCATACCTGGAGGCACATAAATCTTCCGAAGAGATGACCGCACCCACACCAGAAGCGCTCTACAAGCAACTCCTTTATATTTGCAATTTTCTCGAGAGGACCAATATAGCATATATAGTTGTTGGCGGCATTGCCGTCAGTATCTGGGTGGCTCCACGGGCAACCGTTGATCTGGATTTTGTTATAGGCTTAAATGAAGAAGATCTCCCATTGTTTATAGAGACAGCAAAGAAGGAGGGACTGATCATATTCGACCCAAAACCGATGCAGTTTAGAAAAATGAAGCTTCTCCGAATGTTTGTTCAAGGCAAAGAAACAGAGCTTCTTATGCTGGATTTTATCCTTACTGATAATGAGTTTTTTGGGGGTTCCCTAAAAAGGGCTGTTGTGCTGCCGTTTGAAGGTGTAAATATAAGGATAGCCTCGCCAGAAGATTTAATTCTTCTTAAGCTTTTGAGTGGCAGGGGCCAGGATCTAGTAGATGTGGAGAATATCATCCGGATGAGAAGAGGGGCTTTAGACAGAAACTATCTTAAATTTTGGTCAGACAGATTATCTGTCTTCGATTCGCTGAATCAGTTATGGCCTGATTAGAGATTCCTTCACGGTTTGTACATATGTACCCACGGGCAGAGCCCATGGTACTCTGGCTTGCGTTGCCCGTGGGCATCTACCCAGCGAGCAAAGCGAGCGTTGAGGGGGAGGCTCCATCCGGCTTTGCCGGTGGAGGGGGCGACGCAAGCCCCTATGATAGAGGAGCCGAATGAAGGCAAATTGGTATTAGCCGATAGTCTTTATCAGCTTTTCTTCCAGCCTACAATCAGACCGATTACGATTACTCCTATTCCTGCAAGGGGTAGCAGATGAGGACCAGGTGCGTGTACAATGTCCTCTATAATGGACTCCATTCCATGACCGTTTACATCCCAGGCAAGACCGAGAAAGAATAGGACAATTCCACATAATATTATCCAGTTTTGGCTTGTGCCGCCTTTATTCTTTGCTGTTGCCATTTTATCCTCCCTAAACAATTAAAAATATTAAATAGATTATAACATTTTTATCCAGGAAATATGTAAGATAAATTACAATATCACATCAACTTATATTCAGGTCCGCTGCCTCCTTCAGGCGGGGTGAGGCGTCCTCCCTTTGCACTGATGGCCCCACAGTGGATGCAGTTGGTAGAGAGCATCTTGATGACCTTATTACCCCCTTGATCCTTACCCCATTCATAGACATTTGCCGGACACATATTTATCCATGCTTCACCCAATTGTTCCGGTACAGATGTCTGGATCCGAAGATGCACAGGCTGGTTATCGCGGCTTCTGTTGCCGCTGGCAAATACGCTTGAGAGCTTATCAAAGGTCTGCTTGCCGTCCGGTTCCGGATAGTACCTCATGCCGGTAAATAGAGGCTGTTCATTATCAAGGGAGGTCTTAAATCTCCAACCAGGGAATCTGCCCCCTGTGAGTGTCATGAGCCATGCAAGGATGGACCCAGGCAAAAGACCATGAACAAAGGCCTGCCGCATGTTCCTTACCGTATATAGATCCCTGGATATGAAGCTGTCCTTTATAGCCTGGTCATATTTGTCAAGTGTGCCCATTGCACCGGGGTCTCCCCCTGATTTAAGGATGTCAAAGATTATATCTGCGGCCAGCATGCCGGATGAGATCGCATAATGGATACCCTTAAGGGCTGGGACATTTAAAAATCCTGCTCCATCACCAATCAGGAGTGCGCCCGGCAGACTCAACCTCTCCGGGAGGGAATAGAAGCCTCCCTCCGGGATCGTCTTTGCGCCCCATCCATTCTCGATCCTCTGGCCTCCTTTTAAGATCTCGCTAACAAAGGGATGCCTTTTTAATTCCTGAAGCAGGCCGTGTACAGAGAGGGATGAATCATGATAATCAAGGCCCACAACCATGCCTAATGATACCAGGCCGGGACCCATGGGATAGATGAAACTTCCGCCAAATTCCCTGAATCTTTTTCCCCACTTAAGTGGCCAGCCCATCGTGTGTATCACTTTGTTTAGCGGCTTTGGCACCTCCCATAGTTCTTTTACGCCAAGCGCAAAGATCTGAGGGTTCGGCCGGATTACCCCAAAGTGTTCAAGCGCTGCCTGGATGAGATGGCCCTGGCAACCCTCTCCCAGGATAGTTACCTTTGCAATAATATCTGTCCCGCCAAGGAAATTCGGGAGAGGCCTTCCTTCTCTATCACGGCCCTTATCGCCTGTCCTGACACCTCTTATCCTCCCATCCTCAACCAGCAGCCTTACCCCAGGCGTCTCATTGAATATGCTTACCCCTAGGGCCTCGGCCTGTTTTCCAAGCCAGGATCCGAGTTTGCTGATAGATGCACAATAGTTACCCCGGTTTCGCATCATTGGAGGGACCGGGACAGGGATTGCACGGCTGGGCGTCAAAAGATAGAGGGCATCCTTTTCTACAGGCCCGAAGAAAGGAAAATCCTTTATATCCAGATCCGGGAAGAGCCTTTTTAGGGAGACAGGATTGACTATTGCACCCGCAAGGAGGTGTGCCCCTGGATATTTCCCCTTTTCAATAATAGCGATAGGGAGATTACCTAGCATCGACCTTATTTCAGGTGCACGCTCAAGGAGCTGTGCCAACCGTATGGCGCCGGCCAGACTCGCAGGGCCTCCCCCGACAAAGAGCGCTCCCACCTCGATCCGGTTATCAGGGCTGACTGTTATCGGTGATATAAACTCTCCGGGGCTGATAGGCGGCGGAAATTGAGCAGGAATCATTTAGCCTCCAACAACTTTTATATCATAGGATACCAGTCAACTACAGCAACGGCAACATGCTAATACGGGAGATAAATATAGCAGAATTTGAGATAAATATAAATAGATCCTAAAAGGGAATCAAGGCTTTACAGAAGGAGACGGATCGCATATTTACCTGCCCCCGGATCTCCTTCTGAATTATTCATGCAGACATGATCTTAGACTATTTACTCCCTGGCGCTGCTGATGTAGCAGATGCAGGGGCAATCGCAGGCATTGATGCGGCCGGCGGTGATGCGGCTATGGATGCAACCAGGAGATCAAGTGTCTTAAAGAGATCTTCCTCACTTATCCCTATATTATTTTCTTTCTTCGGATCTGCCTCCGCCCATGCACCCTGAGGGTTAGGCAGGCCATTATGCTTTAGAAACTTTCTCTGTATCTGTACCTTAATTAGAGGCGGGCCTTTTGGCACCTGCGGCTCTACCGGGGCTGCCTCTGCCGGTTTTTCAGCAGTTGCCTCGGCCTTCTTGTCGGCTACAGCCGGATTCTTGGCTACAGCATCGCCCTTGGCATCTTTTTTTGCCGGCTCAGCAGCCTTTGGCTCCTCCTTCTTGGGCTCAGGTGGTTTAATTACCATTATTATGTATTGATCTGAATAATCCATCTCGATTACAGGCTTTGAGGCCTGGATGATCGAGAAGTATCTGAATGTGGGTTTAGTTAACTTTCCATTCTCTTTATCCTCTGCCGTCTTGCCATGGGGGTGGATATAAAGGCGTTTCTCCTTTAATGTCTCGATTATCTTATCCCACAAGATATCGTAAGGTGCGTTATAGCTCCTTTCAGGATAGACAGGCGCAGGAGGGGGCGGAGGCGGGGCCTCCTCTTTCTTCGGCTGCTCTTCTGCTATTGCTGTTGCACCTCCATTAATTAAGAGGATAAAAAAGATGGTAAAGAGGTATACGCATAAACCTAATTTTTTCATCAGGGTCCTCCTTGAAATAACTTAATAAAAACCTAAAAGGATCAGGATATCTTTAGTTTCCGAGTTCCCGTATCTGTTTCCATGATCTCCCATTATCCTTTAAGGAAACATGGTTAATCTATCCATTTTTTTCTTTAAAGTCAAGGAAATTTTAAAAATAACTTGACAATACCCATGACGTATTATTATCCTAATAGTCAAATCTTTAGGCAAACTGACCCTGGTTTATTCTGTAGTCACATAACTCCGGATCTGGAGACAGATGAAGGGACAAGGAAAAAAGGAAGAACTTGAGAACTCCCTTTCGCTTTTGCGTGCAACGCTTGAATCTACTGCCGATGGCATCCTTGTTGTAAACAGCGAAGGAAAGATAGAGAGTTTTAATCAGAAGTTTGTAGATATGTGGCGCATTCCAGCGCCTGTTGCAGCATCGAGGGACGATAATCAGGCCCTGGCGTATGTATTGGATCAGCTTAAAGACCCGGAGGGATTTCTTGCTAAGGTAAGGGAGTTGTATTCGCAACAGGATGCAGAGAGTTTTGACGTCTTGGAATTTAAGGATGGGAGGGTCTTTGAACGATATTCACTGCCCCAGCGGATAGGCAAAAAAAGTATTGGAAGGGTCTGGAACTTTCGGGATGTCACCGAACAAAGGCGGGCTGCGGGGGCTCTCCGGGAGAGTGAAGAGCGATTCAGGAGCGCCTTTGAAGATGCTGCCATAGGAATGGATCTCGTGTCTCTCGATGGCCGGTTCTTCCGGGTAAACAGATCCTTATGCAAGATGCTCGGATATTCGGAGCAGGAGATGTTAGCCATGTCGATCAGCGATATATCCCACCCTGATGATATGATAAAGAGCGCTGACTATCACCGTCAGATCCTGGCAGGCGAGATTACCCATTTCCACATGGAGAAACGGTATATTCATAAAAAAGGGCACATAGTCTGGGCGCTGCTCAGTGTTTCAGTTGTGCGTGACGCAAAGGGCAGTCCCACATACTTCATAGGTCAGATACAGGATATAACCGATAGTAAGAGGGCTGAACAGGAATCTCTTAAGAGACATTCAGAGCTTTCTGTGCTCTATAAGATATCTTCCGCCATAAGTCATGCCCTTGATATGAATGAGCTGCTCACATGCCTCCTGGATGCTGTTACGGGTATCGAGGTCTTCAATCTTTTGCGCAAGGGTGCGATATTTTTTGTCGATGGAGACCGCATGAAGCTTGCCTTTAGTTTGGGGTGCCCTGACAATTTTGACATCGCGCATAATGGCATGAAGGTTGGTGATTGTCTGTGCGGCATTGCAGCAAAGACCGGAGAGATTATTATTTCCAGGGATTCGCGGGAAGACGAGAGGCATACCATTAACTATTCTGATGATTCTCATGGAAACATCATTATCCCCGTTAAGATTAAGGATGATGTTATAGGGGTATTGGTCTTGTTTCGGACTGCTGATTGTCTGGAAATTGAAATCGACAAGGATGATGTTAAGCTTCTGTATCACATCGGGGATCAGATAGGGATTGCCGTCGAAAAGGTCAGGATGCATGAGACTACAAAGGTCCTGTCCCTCCATGATCCGCTTACAGGTCTTGCAAACAGACGCCACATGGACATAGTCCTTGAGAGGCAATTTGTCAGGACAAGGAGGTATGGGATACCTTTCTCGATTGCCATGCTGGATATAGACTATTTTAAGGAATATAACGACAATTATGGACATACTGCAGGCGACAGGCTGCTTGTGAAGATTGCACAGATACTCTTAAGAGAGGTGAGGGAGATGGATCTTGTTGTCCGTTATGGAGGAGAAGAATTCCTTATCCTCCTTGCCGACACAGAGGTCTTAAAGCCTTATGAAGTTTGCGAGAGGATAAGAAAGACTGTTGAAGAAGAGATGAAAACCATAACCGTAAGCATTGGTGTTGCCTCTTATCATCAGGGGATACAGAATGAGGAAGAGATAATCTCTATGGCAGATGCCGCATTATACAAGGCCAAGCAAAAGGGGCGGAACAGGGTTGAATTGACACATGGTAAAAATAATCTTGACTTTCATAAATTGTCTGACGTATAAATATTCCAAAAACCAGGTGTGCTTTAGCAGATTAGGCTAAGCCAAGAGGGAACCCTGTGTGAATCAGGGGTGGTCCCGCCGCTGTATTTGGGGACGAAAGCCGCAAACAATCCACTGGGAATTATTTACCGGGAAGGGACGGCAAGTAGGATGATCCATGAGCCAGAAGACCTGCCTGGGACCAGTGGTGCTTTTGCCCCCGCAAGAGGGGTATAAGCATACCGCCTTCGGGGTGAAGAAACAGGGTGCAATCCTCAAGGCCGTTTAAGCGGCTTTGAGGATTTTTTATTTTGAGGGTTATCAAGGATGGGTGTGAATGACATTATGGGTGATATTGTATTTATCACAGGTGGTGCAAGATCGGGGAAGAGTGCCTTTGCCCTTGAACTCGGCTCCAGGATAAACGGGAGAAAGGGATTCATTGCCACGGCAGAGGCATTAGACGAGGAGATGAGAGAGCGAATCGCCCTGCACAGGAAGGGCCGCTCCATGGAATGGGAGACCATAGAGGAACCCCTTGCCCTTTGCGAGAGGCTGAAAAAGAAAGATGGTTCATACGATGTGCTTATTATTGACTGCCTTACCCTCTGGCTTTCCAATTTACTTATGAGAAATGACGGCAATGAATATATTACCCAGGAGATAGAATATATGGTCACAACTTTGAAAGGGCTTTCATACAGGGTAATAGCTGTATCAAACGAGGTAGGACAGGGGATTGTCCCTGAAAATAAGGTGGCCAGGGTCTACCGGGATTTGTGCGGGCTGATGAACAGGAAGGTGGCGGGTATTGCTGATGAAGTTTATCTGGTTACTTGCGGGATCCCTTTAAAAATAAAATAGTTTAATACGACACAATGGTATATTCAGGCAGAATGGAGGGTTTGAAATGAACTTATTGAGGGACACGGTGAAGGGTATTGGTTCAATAGATGGGCATTGGTACTCCATTGCCCAGAAGCGCCTGGACAATCTTACAAAACCGCCTGGCAGTCTCGGAAGGCTTGAGGAGTTTGCAAGAAGGCTTGTCGCAATCACAGGAAATACAATGCCCGGGTTTGATAAGAAGGTCATCTTTACCTTTGCAGGAGACCATGGGGTGGCAGAAGAAGGTGTTTCAGCCTATCCAAGGGAGGTCACAAGACAAATGGTGCTGAATTTTCTGAATGGGGGGGCCGGAATCAACGTCCTTGCAAGACATGCCGGTGCCGGAGTGGTGGTTGTTGACATTGGAGTGGATTTTGATTTTCCTGATCATTCCGTTCCACACCACTTAAACACAAGTGGGACGGGAGGATTATTGATTTCAAAAAAGGTGATGATGGGGACCCGCAACATACGCAAGGGCCCTGCCATGACAAGGAAAGAGGCGGAGAAATGTATCGAGACAGGGATTGAGCTTGCAAATGAATATGCAGAGAAGGGATATCAACTTTTTGGTACCGGAGATATGGGGATTGCAAATACGACACCCTCTTCTGCAATAGCAGCCGTGCTGACAGGCAGATCTGTATGTGAGGTTACAGGGAGAGGCACAGGCATAGGCGATGAACCATTAATAAATAAGATTAAGGTAATTGAGGATGCCATCTCTGTGAATAGACCAGTCCCCTCCGACCCTGTAGATGTGCTTTCAAAAGTTGGAGGCGCAGAGATAGGAGGGATTGCAGGATTAATCGTTGGTGCTGCGGCAAAAAGGGTCCCTGTTATTATCGATGGATTCATATCCACTGCCGGTGCACTGATTGCATACTCTCTTGAATCAAAGACAAAGGACTATATGTTTGCGGCCCATAATTCGGTTGAACAGGGACATAAGATAATGCTTGATAAGATGGGATTGAGACCGATCCTTGACCTTGATCTAAGACTCGGAGAAGGCACAGGGGCCGCAATGGCCATGCTCATAATCGAGGCAGGTCTTAAGATTTATAAAGAGATGGCTACTTTTGGAGAGGCCGGTGTGTCGGAAGGGATTGAGGGATAACGGGCTGGTCATGTTATAGTGATAAAGGGGGATAGCTTTTCATGAAAAATAAAAAAGGTTTTCTCGTCATTGCCCATGGCAGCAGGAAGAAAGAGGCAAATGAACAGGTCTTCACATTAGTCAAGAAACTAAGAGACTATTTTCAGTCAGATATGTTTGAGGCGGGATTTATGGAGCTGGCTGCGCCTTCCATAAAAGAGGGTATTGAAACATTGATAAAAAAGGGGATGGATAGGTTAATAGTTTCCCCTTTTTTTCTGTTGACCGGGATGCACTATTCAAAAGATGTCCCTGCCCTTCTCAAAGAAGCAATAGAGGAAACCGGCAAAGAGATAAAAGTCAAGATGCTGGAACCTTTAGGTATGCATCCGGATATTTTTGATCTCTTTAAAGAGATGGTATATGAAGATGTGGCAGATCAACTTGAATTCAAGCATGTACCTCCTTCAAAGATTGAAGAGCGGAGTATGGAGATTATCGAAAACTACCTGGATGGCAATAACATAGATCCTTATCAGAAGCCTATTATTAAGAGGGTGATTCACACAACGGGAGATTTAGACTTTCTAAGAAATATGGTTTTTCATGAAGAGGCAATATCTGAAGGTCTGAAGGCGATTAGCGCAAAGAAGATCATCTATACCGATGTCACTATGGTACAGGCAGGCATTAATAGAAGATTTGGGCACGAGGTAAGATGTGTCATAAACAGTCCAGAGGTGATAAAGGGTGCTGAGGTTGAAAGCTTAACTAAGGCAGCTTTTGCCATTAAGACATTAGGTCACAGACTTGACGGCAATATAGTTGCCATAGGTAATGCCCCTACCGCCTTGATTACATTGGTAGACATGATCAAAAAAGAACATATAAAACCGGCACTGCTGGTTGGGGTTCCTGTTGGTTTTGTAAATGCCAAGGAATCGAAGGAATATTTAAGGACCCTAAAAGAGATTCCCTATATTACCAACCGTGGACATAAAGGAGGTAGTGGAGTTGCTGCTGCCATTGTAAATGCCTTAATAAAAATAGAATTTATGGATAACTCGAAGGTGGATAATCTACGATGAACAGATTCGGTTATACTACAGGAACATATGCTGCTGCAGCAGCGAAGGCTGCGCTTAGTGTTCTACTGGGCGGGAAGGATTTGGTAGAGATAGGGGTAACCCTGCCAAAGGGTGAGAAGGCATTAATCCCCGTGAGCTCCACCGAAGGATCAGGAGATTCCGTGAAATGCGGCGTGGTCAAAAGGTCTGTTGAAGAGGCAGACGTTACTCACAACTTAGAGATCTTCGCCCATGTCTGTTTCAGGGAAGATGATCAAATCATCATTGATGGTGGTGAGGGCATAGGACGTATAACAAGAATGGGACTCCATCTCCCTGTAGGAGAGGCGGCCATCAACCCGATTCCAAGGAAGATGATCTGCTCCTCCATGAGGGAGTTGACTCCCCGTGGCGTGGATGTGATTATATCCGCCCCAGGAGGAGTAGAGGTTGCCGGCTCAACCTATAATCCAAGGCTTGGTATCATAGGCGGTATATCCATTATCGGGACCACCGGCATTATGTGGCCGAAATCCCGGGATTCATTCAAACAGACCATATTACAACAACTGAACTTTTGCAGAGAGAACGGGTTAAGAGAGATTATTATTACACCAGGGAATATCAGCGAAGAGGCTATGCTGACGCACTTTGGAGATAGAATCTTTAAGGAACAGATCGTTCAAACAGGTGATTTTTTGGGATTTACTTTAAGGCGTGCATTCGGGATGGGATTCTCTTTCCTTCTGGCAGGCCATCCAGGGAAACTGGCAAAGGTTCTTGGGGGATGGTTTCAGACACACCACTCCAGGTCTCATCCTGCGAATAATTTTGTTATTCAGTTATTCAAAGACAGGATCAGTGATGATATCCTGCGAGAGATGAAAGAGTCCCCGACAGTGGAGGGGATAACGGTCATACTTCTCAAACATCATTATGGTGGTTTATTAAACGATCTTGCGGAGGCCATTGAAGAGAAGGTAAGGAAATATTTGATGACAGACTTACCTATTCCCATACTCCTCTTTAATATGAACAAAGAACTGATCGGCGCCTCGAGGGCAGGGATAGGATGGATAAAAAGGTAGTCATAGTTGGTTGTGGGCCCGGGGCTCCAGACCTCTTAACTATAAGAGGGAAAGGGGCCATTCAAGAGGCAGATGTAGTAGTAGGGTCGAAGCGCTTGCTGTCAGATTTTGTCAAAAAAAAATACTGCACAACCATAGTACTGGAAAATAATTATCAGGATATCTTTGACGAAGTGGACAGGATTAAAGAGGATAAAAAAGTGGTATTTCTGGTTTCCGGGGATCCCTTATTCCACAGCTTTGGAGAGTCCATAATAGAGCGATTAGGCAGGGAGAATTGCGAGGTAATCCCTGGAGTCAGTTCTTTTCAGTATCTCTTCTGCAAGTTAAAAGAGAGCTGGAAGGCTTACAGTATCTTCAGCCTCCACGGGGCTAAAGAGATAGATATCGAAAAGATATTCATTGAAAATAACAGATTTATCCTCCTTCTTGACCCAAAACACAACCTGAAGTTTGTAAAGAGTAAGATAAGATCGATCGCTGTACGCAAATATACATTTTTTGTTGCCTCACACCTCTCTATGCCGGATGAAAAAATCTCAAAGATTTCCTTTGATGACTTTGATAAAATCAAGGAAGAATCATTGAGTATCTTGATAGTCTTGGTGCATGATGAATAAGTTTTATGGTGTAGGTGTTGGACCTGGCGACCCGGAATTGATAACCCTAAAGGCCCTCAAGGTCCTGAAGGAAGCAGACATTATCTTTGCACCCAAAAGCAAGGCAAAGGCAGATAGCCTTGCCAGGGAGATTGTCGAGAAGGTACTAGGAGAAGAAAGAGGTAAAGATATACTAGAGATCGAATTCCCCATGATAAGCAATAAAGAAGAGCTCCGAAAAAGATACTTAAAGGCTGCTGAGATCATTTTACAGAAGATTTATGAAGGTAAACTTGTGGCTTATTTAACGATCGGAGACCCCCTCCTATACAGCACTTACATCTATCTTATTAATGCCTTAAATGAGGCAGCCCCCGGGCTGCAAATTGAAACTATTCCAGGGGTCTCCGCATACAGTGCATTAGCAGCAAAGTTCAGCTACTCCCTGGCCGAGAAGGATGAGAAGATATGTATTTGCCCTGTACCGAAAGACATTGGAGATCTGAGAGAAATAATCACAAAAAATGACACAGTGGTTATTATGAAGGTGGCAAAAAGACTCCAAGGGGTTATTAAATTATTAGATGAGATGAATCTACTCCAGCATAGCGTATTTGGAAGCCGTGTGGGCCTGAAAGGAGAAAGGCTGATAAATGGGATGAAGATGCCATTTGTTGTATCTGAAAAAGAGGGTTATCTCTCTACGATAATAGTGAGGAACAAGAAATGAAAGTATATTTTGTGGGAGCAGGGCCTGGGGATCCAAAGCTCATCACGATCAAGGGAAAAGAGATCATTGAGAAGGCTGATATTGTAATCTATGCCGGCTCTCTCGTGAATAAGGAGATACTAATATTTGCTGTTAACGCTAAGGAGGTGTACAACTCTGCCGCCTTAAACTTAAATGAGATCGGAGATATATTCAGGAAGGCAAAAGAGGGGGATCTTAATGTTGCCCGCATCCATTCCGGCGACCCTTCTATTTATGGAGCAATTAATGAACAGATGAGATTGCTGGATGATCTGGGTATTGCCTATGAAGTGATACCGGGCATAAGTTCCTTTCAGGCAGCAGCAGCAGCCATCTGCCAGGAGCTTACCTTGCCTGAAGTTTGCCAGACCATTACCCTTAGCCGTGTTGGAGGGGAAACCCCTGTCCCGAAGAAAGAAGACCTGAGAGAGATCATTAAGACAAGGCCTACCCTCATCCTCTTCCTCTCAATATCAAGCCTTGGTGAAATTGTAAAAATTCTAAAAACGAGCTATCCTCCTTCAACCCCTGTTGCAGTTGTTTACAAAGTAAGCTGGCCTGATGAAGTGATTGTCACGGGGACAATCGAGGATATTTTGGAAAGGACAAAAGAGAAGAACTTCAAAAAGACGGCATTGATCATTGTGGGTGAGGTACTGGCTAAAAAAGGAGGCGCCTCACAGCTTTACAGTGAAGGTTTCAGCCATGCCTGGAGGCCAATGCTATGACTATCGCAATAATTACTATAACCCCTCAAGGACTCATAGTTGGAACGAGATTGAAGGAACACCTTATGGGTGATCTTTATGTTTCAGAGGCGGCGGTAAGTGAAAGAGATATCGCAGTTATTAGGTATAATACAGACACAAGAGAACTAATTGACAAGATATGGGGGAAGTACGACTCCCTGATTTTCATAATGGCCATGGGTATTGTAATCAGGATTATTAAGGATCATATCCAGGATAAGCATAAAGACCCTGCTGTTGTTGTATTAGATGAGATGGGGCGTTATGCCATAAGCGCCCTTTCCGGCCACGAAGGAGGAGCCAACAGGCTTGCTGAAAAGGTTGCGCTCATCTGCCGAGGGGATTTTGTCATCACAACTGGATCTGAGGCAACTAAGACATTGATTGTGGGAATGGGATGTAGACGCGGCGCTTCGGCTGATCGTCTTGAGGAGACGATGATGGAAGGACTGGGATCTATCGGTCGTCAATTAAAGGAGGTAAGACTGATTGCGAGCGTAGAGGATAAGCGTGGGGAGAAGGGTTTCTTTCAACTTTCAGAGAGGTTAAATATCCCCCTCAAGTTCATATCCAAGACATGGATTAAAACAGTAGAAAATAATTTCCCCAAATCGGAACTGGTAAAAAATACCATAGGGGTTTATTCGGTGGCTGAACCGTGTGCCATACTGGGAGGGTTTGGATGTCAGTTATTACTGCCAAAGATAAAAATGAACGGGACAACGATAGCGATAGCAGAGGAAAGGTTTTTGTAGTCGGCATTGGTCCCGGGGATATTAATCATTTAACTGCAAGCGCAAGGAATGCTATTGCCAAATCATCGGTAATTTTAGGCTATAAACGTTATGTGAATTTAATAAGTCCCTTGATAACTCACCAGAGGCTCTGTGTGTCGGGCATGACGGAAGAGCTTACCCGCTGTAAACATGCCATAGATCTGGCCAAAGCCGGGGCAATTGTTTCCCTGGTCAGCAGTGGTGATCCGGGGATTTATGGCATGGCCGGCCTTGTACTTGAATTGAATGAGAAGCACCGTGTTGATATAGAGATAGTGCCGGGTGTTTCGGCTGTTAATGCAGCGGCCTCTCTGGTGGGGGCGCCTTTGATGAACGATTTTGCAGTTATCAGTCTGAGTGATCTTCTTACGCCATGGGAGGTCATTGAGAAGAGGATCAGGTGCACTGCTGAAGGAGATTTTGTTATTGCCATTTATAACCCAAAAAGTAAGAAGAGGATCGAACATATAGTCAGGGCAAAGGAGATTATCAGGAGATATAGATCGGGAAATACTCCTGTGGCTATTGTCACCAATGCCTTTAGAGAAGGTGAGTCGATCGTTACTACTGACCTGGAAAATCTTACAAAAGAAAAGATAGGCATGTTATCCATTGTAATTATCGGGAACAGTCAGACTGTATGTCTCGGAGGTAAACTCATAACTTCCAGGGGCTACCAGACAAAATATGCAGATTCCTTCTAAAGAAATTATTATAGGGCGTATGACAAGGAATGGCTTTGTTGAGAGCTGCGATTATTTCCCATGTCATCCGGGATTGGAAACATGTAATCTCTGTTTTTGCATATTTTATCCTTGCGAGGATAACAATCTCGGAGAATATATAATCTCAAGGAAAGAGACAAGGGTGTGGTCCTGCATAAAATGCGAATGGGCACACAGAAAAGAGACCGTAGAAAGATTGAAGACATTTCTGATGGATGAACAAAATTGCAGGTTGGCCTCGCGAGAGATGTACCTTGCCTTTCTTGTTTCTTAGATATGACAGGTCATGGCGGCAACATATATAGATTTTCAGAGGAATATGGAATCCCGGAGAGGAGGATAATAGATTTCAGTTCTTCTATAAATCCCCTGGGGATTTCTAATGCCATAAGTCGCGAATTACGGGGGTCCTTGAAATACATTTACGGCTATCCAGATATTGATACAATGAAATTAAAACGCTGTTTATCAGAACTTCACGACATAGTCCCTGAGTCCATTATATGCGGGAATGGGAGCACTGAGTTAATATATTTAGTTGTCAGGGCATTGAGACCTGAAAGGGGCCTCATACCTGCCCCAACATTCTCTGAATATGAAAAGGCCGTCATTATAAGCCATCCCAGGGTTGCAAAATCGCATGTTAAGTATTTCAGGCTGGATAAAAAAAACAATTTTGAGATATCACCTGATGGGTATGTACAGGCACTAAAAGGCTGCGACATGGCATTCCTGTGCAATCCCAATAATCCAACAGGCAGGTTACTGAAAAAAGATGAGGTGATAAAGATTGCAGATTCAGCAAAGGACTTAAAATGCTACCTTATTGTTGATGAGGCATTTATGGACTTTTGTCCTGGGGAGTCTGTAATCAAAGAGGTAACCAAGAATCCCTATCTAATTGTGTTGAGGTCATTGACCAAGTTTTATGCCCTCGCCGGCTTAAGGCTTGGCTATGTAGTGTTTCCTTTAACGCTTGCAAAGCTCATAGAAAACCATAAGGAGCCCTGGACTGTAAACACATTGGCACAGAGGGCAGGGATTGTGGCAATCAATGACAGATCTTTCAGAAATGAGACCTTTAGGACCATAAGGAAAGAGAAAAAATTCCTCGAAGAGGGATTTGAGAAATTAAGAATAGAT
>JACRHA010000162.1 GCA_016234185.1 Nitrospirota bacterium | reverse complement strand
CTTATATTTATAATAACATACAGATTAACACAAATCAAGCATAAAATGATATGGCTTAAAGAAAAATGAAAATCAGGAATTTATCAACCACTGTACTGGACAGGAAATGTCGCTTCTTTTCTCTACTGTCTGAATTGCAGTAATTATTTCTCAACAGGGGCAATCGAAATTAAACAAAATATAGCCCTTTATAACCCGACAAAAGAAGGGTCTCCTGCAAGGTAATTGCCCAGGAAGTAATTGATTCAGACATTGATTGTGGAACAAAAGATTAAGAGATATGCTAATATCTCAAGGGATGTATATATGAAGAGCGACAATATAAAGATATCTATGTGGGCGGCAATAATATCAGTTGCAATATTAACCTCTGCAATCTACATATCAAGTACACCAGAGACGCTTGATAACAGGTCTTTATTGAGATTGACCTTAAGGTCAGAGCCTCCCACCTTAGACTGGTCCCTTGCTACGGACGGGGTATCCTTTGAGGTAATAACCAATATAATGGAAGGCCTTACAGAATATGATGAGAATTTAAGGCCAAGGCCTGCTATCGCAGAAAGATGGGAGGTATCAGAGGATGGAAAGAGGTACACCTTCTTCCTGCGGCCCGATGTAAGGTGGACAGACGGTAAACCTGTGACAGCCGGTGACTTTGTCTATTCCTGGAGGAGGCTCCTTGCCCCAAAGACAGGGGCCGAATATGCCTATTTTCTTTATGATATAGTTAATGCCTATGAGTATAATTCGGGTACAATAAAAGATCCTTATCTTGTTGGTGTAAGGGCAAAGTCGGACATTGTCCTTGAGGTGGACTTAGAAAAACCCATTGTATATTTTCCGAGCATAACTACCTTCATGGTAACATTCCCACAGAGGCAGGATATTATAGAAAGGCATGGCTATAGGTGGACCGAGCCAGAAAATATCGTGACTAACGGGCCATTTAAATTATCCGGCTGGCAGCATGAATACAGCCTGACTCTTGCTGCAAATAATGGCTTCTATCAAGGAAGGCCAATGGTAGATGAGGTGAGGATGTTTATCATAAATGAATTATCCACTGCACTGACCTTATATGAGACAGGGGGCATTGAGATGGTAAATCTTCAGCCAGAGGCGATCCCCTTCTATTCAAAGAGCAAAGAATATATAAATCTTCCCCTGCTCCGGGGCTACTATTATGGGTTCAATGTAAAGGCCAGGCCATTTAATGATGTAAGGGTGAGGCGTGCCTTTTCCATGGCAATTGACAGGCTTGAGCTTCCAAGGATATTAAAAGGGGGTGAGATCCCCGCATCTTCATGGATACCCAAGGGGATGTTCGGATATAGCCCTGATATAGGGTCTAAGTTTGATCCTGAAGGCGCATTGATGCTTCTGGCAGAGGCAGGTTATCCTAATGGAAAGGGGTTCCCCTCTGTTACACTTGCATACGATACAAGCCCTGTAAATAACCTGATTGCAGAGAATATCCAGGCACAGTGGAAGAGGAACCTGAATATCAAGATAGATCTTGATAATCAGGAATGGAAGGTCTTCCTAAAGAGGCTTAAGACCGACACACCGGCCGTCTTCAGATTAGGCTGGGGGGCAGACTATCCTGACCCCGATAACTTTATGACCCTATTTACGACAAAAAGTGGAAACAATAATACCGGATGGGGAAATAAAAGATATGATGAGCTTGTTGCTGCCGCCTCCATGGAGAGGGATGAGGCAAAAAGGCTTAACCTTTATAATAAGGCACAAAAAATATTGGTAGAAGAGGATGCCCCGATCATGCCCCTTTTTATCACTGCACAGAACCTCCTGATAAAACCCAAAGTAAAAGACCTTGACATAAATGCCATGGAGCTATTGTATTTAAAGAGGGCGAGGATAGAACAGTAGTGTACGAGTAGAAAGCCCCTGTTGCCTATTTAAAAATCTATCTGAAATAACTTGACAGGATAAAATATAAGGATAGGGTATTGATTGACATTGTAACTACAATTATGATAAAAAGTAGTTATAAATTATAAATGGAGGTTGTTAGCTATGCTTTCCATTGGAATAAAAGAGCTGAAAGCAAAATTGAGCAGTTTTGTCGAGAAGGCATCGCATGGAGAAAAGGTTGTCATAACCGACCATGGCAGGGAGGTGGCATTGATTGTACCGATTTCGAGCGAACGATCTGCAGTCAAGGCCCTTATTGAGGCCAATAAGGCTAAGTGGAAGGGAGGAAAGCCAATAGGCATAAAGGGTATTCACATCAAGGGCAAACTTCTTTCGGAGACCATTTTAGAGGAAAGACATTGATTTTATACCTCGATACCAGCAGTATAGTAAAGCTCTATATTGAAGAGGCTGGTACCGAAGCCGTAAGAAGATGGGCCGGGGAAGCTGAATTGCTTGCTACCTGTAGGATAGCTTATCCCGAATTGATATCAGCACTGAACAGACGCCTTAGGGGTGGAGATATATCCAGAAAGGAGTTTAGGCTGCTCATTGATGGATTTTCAAAGGATTGGGCAGATTTCGCAATAATCGATTTTGATGAAATAGAAGCTGGCCATTTTGCCGAAAAGTATGGTTTGCGAGGTTTCGATGCAATCCACCTTTCAGCGCTAAAACTTTTGAAGGACAGGGATAACCATATCTCCCTTGCCTTCTCTTCCTTTGATCAAGAGCTGAACCGTGCCGCCGCTTCAGATGGATTTACAGTACTAACCCCATAACCGGTATGTAACCTTTCCCTTGACACAATAAATATTATTAATATTAAATAGCCTTTAATATCGAAAGATCGGAGGATGATTTGAAGACCGGCATACTGCTATTGGGCCATGGCAGCAACCTTGAGGATGCCAATGAGTCAGTCCATACTGAAGAGATTTTCCGATGGCTTTAAAAGGGCCTTTACCCTGACACCGGGTGAAGGAGCAATTGATAGGGAGGATATCCTGCTTCTCGAGAGGATAGCGGCTCAGGTAGTTAAAAGGAGGATGACCGAGCCGGCTATACTCCTTGTTGAGTCCTGCGGCCCAATGAACTTTATCGGGAGCCAGGTTATCCATTTCTTGAGGCCGCTCCTTGATCTTTCCTGCAATACAAAGGAGATTGAGAGGCTGTCCATAATCCTTGAGAAGAGGAACAGCCTGCCTCTTTTTGTTAAGATCCTTGAGAGGATGAGGGATGAAGGAGCTAAATAGGATTATAGCCACTGATTGCGGAAGCACCACTACAAAGGCAATCCTCATTGAAAAGGTTGATGGTGAATACCGCCAGACCTACAGGGGGGAAGCGCCTACCACTGTAGAAGCCCCCTTCGAGGATGTTACAAAAGGGGTCTTAAATTCCATACAAGAGATGGAGGAGCTCTCAGGCATTAAGATGCTTGATGGTGAGAGGATTATAACCCCTGTAAATGGGAAGGTCGGCGTAGATATCTATATCTCCACAAGCTCTGCGGGCGGAGGACTTCAGATGATGGTTGCGGGGGCAGTAAAGAGCATGACTGCCGAGTCTGCACAGAGGTGCGCCCTTGGAGCCGGCGCTATAGTAATGGATGTCCTTGCGTCCAATGACGGGAGGATGGGACATGAAAAGATAGAGAGGATAAGGGACTTAAGACCTGACATGATCCTCCTTTCCGGCGGAACCGACGGCGGTACGATAACACATGTCGTGGAGATTGCAGAATATATAGCAGCGGCAGATCCGAGGCCAAGACTTGGGTCAGGTTACAATCTCCCCCTTATCTTTGCAGGAAACCGCGACGCAAGGGATAAGGTCTCTGAGATCCTTGGCAAGAGAACCGCCCTTTATATTACGGAGAATATAAGGCCTGTTCTCGAAAGAGAGAACCTTACACCGGCAAGAAATAAGATACATGATATATTCTTAGAACATGTAATGTCCCAGGCACCGGGATATAAAAAGCTAATGTCCTGGACAGGGGCGCCTATCATGCCTACTCCGGCTGCTGTCGGCCTTATCATGGAGACGATTGCCAAAAAGGATGGGATAAACCTGATCGGTGTTGACATAGGCGGGGCAACAACCGATACATTCTCGGTCTTTAATGGGATTTTCAATAGAACCGTAAGTGCCAACCTCGGGATGAGCTACTCCATATCAAATGTCCTTGCCGAGGCAGGACTTGCAAACATCACCAGATGGATACCCTTTCATATAGACGAGGAGGACATAAGAAACAGGATAAAGAACAAGATGATCAGGCCTACGACCATACCACAGACCGTAGAAGAGCTTCAGGTCGAACAGGCGATAGCAAGGGAGGCGCTGCGCCTTGCCTTAGAGCACCACAGGAAGCTTGCAGTCGGGTTGAAGGGCGTGCAGCAGGAGAGGTCCATCTCTGATGTCTTTGAACAGAAGGGGACAGGTGAGACCCTGATAGATATGCTCAAGCTTGATCTTATAGTCGGAAGCGGCGGGATCCTTTCCCATTCACCGAGCAGGGCCCAGTCCATGATGATGATGATCGATGCCTATCAGCCCTTAGGCATCACACAGATCTCCGTAGATAGCATCTTTATGATGCCCCATCTGGGAGTCCTTTCTCAGGTGAATGAAAAGGCTGCCACAGACGTATTTGTCAAGGATTGCATGATATACCTCGGGACATCTATAGCCCCAATTGGTACGGGCAGGAAAGGGGAACCCTGTTTTAGTTTTAAGATCTGTATGCCTGACGGCAATGTCATTGAAGATAGTATCTCCTTCGGGGATATAAGGATTTATCCACTTCCCGCCGGAATAGATGCAAAGGTAGAGTTAAGCCCGGCCAGGGGTGTGGACTTCGGCGAAGGAAGAGGAAGACCGGTTAAGGGGGTCGCAAGAGGCGGGGTTGTAGGACTTTTATTGGATGCAAGGGGAAGGCCGCTCGAACTCCCCAATGATGAAAGAAAGAGGACAGATCTTTTAAAGAAGTGGTTTTCCTCTGTGGGACTTTATCCTAAGAAGCCAACGCAGGTAGCCGAATGAAGGCGAATTGGTATAAGAGATAAAACTATGGCCCATGCATATACCCCTGGTCTCCGGGTTGCAAAGAGGACCCAAATAAGTAAACTGCGGATACTTCCTATACCGGGCGAGGTCCTTGTAAAGAAGGGAGAGGAGGTAGACTCCTCAAGGATCGTGGCAAAGACCGATCTCCCGGGGAAGGTCTATACGGTAAACGTGGTTAATCAGCTCGGCATCACACCCTCCGAGATCAGGGAGTTTATGCTAAAAAAAGAGGGAGGCCCTGTCAGTAAAGACGAGGTGATCGCAGAAAACCGGCCAATGATAAGCTGGTTTAAGACCCAGGTAAGATCACCCATAAACGGTAATATTGAAAATATATCTACTGTTACAGGACAGGTATTGTTAAGGGAACCGCCAAGGCCCCTGAACCTGATTGCCTATATAGACGGGCAGGTAGTGGAGGTAATTGAGGGACAGGGGGCGATTGTCGGGACCCTCTGCTCATTTATCCAGGGTATTTTTGGTGTGGGAGGTGAGACCAGCGGGATTATTGAGATGGCCGTAAAAGATCCAAATGAGATCCTCACAAAGGAAATGATAGACGCCAGATTCAAGGATAGGATAATCGTTGGGGGCTCCTTTATCGATTGGGAGGCGATCAAGAAGGCAAGAGAGGTTGGCGTAAAGGGGATTATTGTTGGTGGTATCCATGATAAGGACCTGAAGGGTTTATTAGGCTATGATCTTGGCGTTGCCATAACTGGGAGGGAGGATATTGGAATCACCCTTATTATTACAGAGGGGTTTGGAAAGATAACGATGGCATCAAGGACCTTTGACCTCCTTTCCGAGAAAGCCGGGAAGAAGGCCTGTATCTCCGGCGCAACACAGATAAGGGCGGGTGTGATAAGACCTGAGATCATAATACCGATGGCAGGGACAGGAAGTCAGGAGACTTCGGCGAGCTCAGTCGAGCCGTCAGGAGTCAGGAGTCGGGAGATTACTGCTGATCTGGAGACGGAGAGGGTGGGTCTTTCTGCGGGAGACCCTGTAAGGATAATAAGAGAGCCCTACTTCGGTCTGATAGGGAAGATAGTCTCACTCCCCCATGAGCTTCAAGTTATAGAGACCGGGAGTAAGGTAAGGGTCCTTGAGGTTGAACTCCCCGATGGCAGGCGCGTGATTATTCCGAGGGCAAATGTGGAGATTATTGAGGGATGAGCCTCTTATGCTCCTTGAGCATACACCTGTCCATTATTACCTCAAGACCTGCCTTTCTTGCCCTCTCCGTTGCCTCATGGTTTATGATCCCCTCCTGCATCCAGACGACCTTTGCACCAATGGCAATCGCCTCATCCACAATGGGAGGGACATCCTCTGACCGCCTGAAGATATCGACTATATCTACCTTTTCAGGTATTGATTTCAGATCAGGATAAGATGCCTCTCCCAACACCTCTCTGGCATTCGGATTTACGGGGATGATCCTGTAACCCTTGGACTTCAGATATTTGGCAACATTATAGCTCGGCCTATCCTCCTTTGGAGAAAGTCCCACTACTGCTACAGTCCTATATTCATCTAGTATCCCTTTAATGTCCTTGTCTGCCATCTCATTTTTTATTTTACTTTAAATTGTTATTATGAACCACCACATCCGCCTGTTCCGATCTGGGTTGTAAACTCCCAGGAAAATCCAGCCTTCAGGATCCCGACTGAGGCAACTTCCAGATCCTTTTCCATTACCACCTTATAGTTTGTAGCCGACGATAAATCCTTTTCAGGATTGAAGTATGCTGTTTTTGTCTTTGCATCATATTTCACCTTTCCCGGAATGGCGAGATCTTCGGAGCCTTCCAACTTGTAAAGATGGATCATATCAGGATCTAATGTTAAATGGTTGATCCCTTCCGAAAAGGTCGCGCTAATCGGGGTATTCACATCCACCCCACTGGTATTCCCCTCCGGGCTTGTTGCCATAATTCCATGCGGCCTCATATCCTCCAAAGATCCTGCAAGTAATGGATTGTAGGCTCCGGCGAATAGTACCAGGAATAACCATACCCCAAGTCCCGAATATATCCTTCTCATAAGAAACCTCCTTAAAAATATCTTTCTGAAATTAGTATACGATTCTGGGAAAGAGTTGCAAGATTTGGCTAAACATGCTACATACCTTCATGGTTGGGTCCTCCTTTAGGTAATGGGGTTAAACTCATCTAAGCTTAACACCCATCTTACTTCAGGAGGACCCAACTTTCAAAACCTAATTTGGACAAGAGTGATATCACGACTCAACGTCGCATTTATCAGACCGATTTCCCATATTCCGTAACAACGGCAGTAGAAGGACATCTCTCCTTTTTCGAGGATGAACATTACGCGACGTTGCTGCAAGCAGCAATATTTGGTCTTACTGGAGCACTTCACTTTAGATTCAGGGTCAGTTCGTCCGTATGTTTCTTATATAAATTCCCCATCATTGCAGCAAACTGTATGCCCACCGCTGCTGATTTCAAGCGTTGAGTCTGTAGAAAACTTATTTCTAATAAAAGGAATCCGTTTAACCCATATAAATTAGCATATACTTATATTGCTCTTTCTGTTATACTTGTAGTATATATATCTATGGGAAAAACCAAGTTTGAATGGGATGAGGAGAAAGATAATGAAAACCAAGCTAAGCACAATGTCTCTTTTATATTGGCTCAACGTGCCTTTCTTGATCCTCACCGTATCATTGTCGAAGATATGAATCATAGCAAGGAAGAAGAGCGATTTTACTGCATTGGCCGTGTCGGCAATGGCATAATGACGGTTAGATTCACGTATCGAGGAAATGTTGTCCGCATCTATGGTGCGGGGTATTGGAGAAAAGGGAGGAAGATATATGAAGAGCAAGATAAGATATACTGATGAACCGATGGGTAGGTTAAGAGTCGTAAAAGATTTTCTTCCCCCACCGGATCAGCTGGTCCTAAAAGAAGAAAACGTTAAGGTTACTATTGCCCTGAGAAAATCGAGTATTGATTTTTTCAAGGCAGAGGCAAAGAAAAATAATATATCCTATCAAAAAATGATTAGGCAGGTTATAGATTGGTATGCCTCATATTACAAAAAGAGCGCATGACATTTTTAAGGAAGTGGATAGCACAGAAGCCCGGTCGATTAGTTCAATCGATTGGGCAGAAAAATAAATATGCCCCCATCTCGAAAACGAGTCTATGTTAATCATTATTGGGGCCATCAGAATCCATGATAATACTGACATTATTGTGGACATAATACTTATGCAGAGATACCCCTTTTAAATGGAAGCGAAAGAGATCCTGGATCACAATAGGATCTTTACCAAGAGATAAAAAAGCCCTCCGAGCATTGCCGCTGCCGGAAGGGTAATTCCCCAGGCCATGATGATCTGTAAAACCTGTTGCCAATCGGTCTTGCCTTTATTAAGACCGCCGATTCCGAATAGGCTCCCGCATGCGACGTGTGTTGTTGAGACAGGCATACCGTGCCTGGATGCCACTGAGACCAGGATCGATGTGATCAGATTGGCTGATGCCCCCTGGACAGGGTCCATAGGTGTGATCTTCTCTGAGAGGGTCCTGGAGATTCTTTGGGCACCGACGAGCCCGCCCAAGGCCATGGCAAAGGCAACCCCGAAGACCGCCTCCTCTGCAGGAAGGCCTGAACCTATTCCTATGAGGAGGGCTGTAATCTTTGGTGTATCATTAAGACCACGGGAGAAGCTCATAATGCCTGCTGAAAACCAATGGATCAGATTCAGCAAGGTCAAACGGCTGAACCTGCTAATAGGCTGGCAATCGGATGTTGCCCCTATAACAAGATCAACAGGCTGAAATACCTCCCTCTTTGACAGGACCCCAAAAGAAATAAGGTTCGGCTCCCGCTGAACAAGACAGACGCAGGTATCTACAAGGCGGCGAATGGGTAGAAGGAGGGGGAAGAGGAGGAGTGTTAGGCCCATGGATAATAGAGGACTAAAAAGAAGTGGGAGGATTATCCCCGTCCCGAGTCCACTTAGATGAAGCTCTCCAATGCCAAAGGCCGCAGCCCCTGAACCGATAAGACCGCCTGTTAGGGCGTGGGTTGTAGAGATTGGTGCGCCGATGCGGGATGCAAGGAGCACAGTGGCGGCTGCTGCCAGGGCGACGGCCAGGAGTAGATTGGGCTGGCCGGCAGTATCGCCTGGAAGGAGGCCATGTCCGTTGAATAGGGAGATCAATTTGACCCCAAATCTTACAGAAAGGAGTGCGCCAAACAGGGTGCAGATAGTTCCCCAGAGGATAGTGGTGGTATAGCCGGCCAGACCGCTTCCCCTGAGGGTGGCAACGCCTTTGGCATTATCATTAGCGCCATTTGCAAAGGCCAGGATAAGCACAGTAACACAGAGCGCTGATGTCATCCACTAACCTCCATGCGATCAAAAATCAAATCGCTACCCAGCGAGCAAAGCGAGCGTTGAGGGGAAGGCGACTATCATCTGTGGGGGCCCGTGCGGTGCAGTTGCTCCTCCGATGCCCCCACACCCCGCGCTTGCACTGGCCAAGCCGGATGCTCGCTTCGGCTTTGCCGGTGGAGGGGGCGACGCAAGCCCCTACAATAAACGATTGCCACAAGATAATATGTAGTCTACCTTACATTACTGGAAACCAGGCAAATAAGTATATGCCCTGAAAAGAGGAGTGTCAAAAATGACCCTTTTGAAGGAGTTCTTCCCCGGCTTTAAATACCCACGGGCGACTAAAGGCCCCTATAAATCTACCCAGTGAGCAAAGCGAGCGTTGAGGGGGAGGCTCCATCCGGCTTTGCCGGTGGAGGGGGCGACGCAAGCCCCTACAATAGATTAGTCAAACCAGTTTCTTTTTTCTTGTTTTTGAGATCTCTGTAACGCCAATTACGATGGAGAAAAGGAATGTGGCTACAAGGACAATCGTAGCCCCTGAGGCGGCATTCAGGTAGTAGCTTGCATACATCCCTGCTATTGCAGTAAGCATCCCGAAGAGGAGGGAAAGGATGATCATCTTGTGGAAGCTATCTGTGAGCAGTCTTGCGGTGATGGCAGGTATCACCAGGGCAGCAGCAATAAGCGTAACACCTATGACCTGCATGGATGCGATAATTGCAGCAGCCAAAATTAAGGAGAAAAAGGTATCCACCCTGTCTGTATCTACACCAAAGACCTCTGCTGTCTCCTTATCAAAGGTAGTAAATAGGAGTTCCTTATAAAGTAAAAATATTGCAATGAAGGAGATAGTAAGCACCGCGGCTATAACATAGAGGTCTTCCGCCGTCACCCCCAGAATGTTGCCGAAAAGGGCAGCCTCAAGGTTCCTTGTAAAGCGGCGGACCCTTGAGATCAGGGCAACTCCCAATGCAAAACTGGCAGTCGTGATTATTCCTATGGCGGCATCAGCGCCTATCTTCTTTGTCTTTGTTATCCTTTTAATTAAAAGCGCCGAGATAAATCCCCAGAACCCGGCCCCTATATAAAAATTGAGGTTCATCAGATAGCTTACAACGGCACCGCCGAATACCGCATGGGAGAGGCCATGCCCTATATAACTCATTCCCCTTAAAACAATAAATACGCCTATTACACCGCAGAGTGAGCCGATTAATATTGCAGCCAGCAAACCCCTCAAAAAAAATTCGTATCTCAGCGGCGCAATAATAAACTCCATCTAGTCCTTCTCCGGAGGCCTGCCATGTCCGTGCGTCTCGTGCAGGAGCGGTGTCGCATGTGTCATTAGCATAAACCTCCCCTCCCTGATTACCAGCATCTCGGCATTGTAGGTAAGCCGGAGGATCTCCGGTGTAAATACCTTATCAGGAGGTCCCTGGGCAATGACCTTGCGCTGGAAACAGATGATCCATGGGAGGTGTGCTGCAACAGAATTTAAGTCATGCGTGGCAAGAAGGATCGTCATCCCCTTGTGATTTAATTCCCCCAGAAGATGTAGGATATCGTGCTGGGTATTGACATCAACGCCTGATGTCGGTTCATCCAGAAGAAGGAGCCTCGGCTCACCTATCAGGGCCCTTGCCAGAAAAACCCTCTGGAGCTGGCCTCCTGAGAGTTCATGGATATGGCGGCCTGCACACTCCCCAATCCTGAGTTGTTCCAAGAGGTCTGCCACCTTTTTCCTGTCCTGCCTGCCCGGCCATGGAAGCCATCCCATAACACCATATCTCCCCATCATGATGACCTGTTCGACCGTTACCGGGAAACTCAACTCAACGGCCTCAAGCTGAGGTACATAACCGATAAATCCAGGCCTCCGTCCATTAACCGGCCTATCTCCGTCATTAATGGCTATCCTTCCTTTGGCCGGTCTAACCATACCAAGTATTGTCTTAAGGAGTGTGGTCTTTCCGGAGCCTGTTGGACCAACAATGCCCGCAAACTGCCCCGCGTATAAATTCAGATTTACGCCATGTAATACAGACAAATCCTCATAGATACATGAAACATCTAACATTTCGACTATGGGTCTCATATCCGCTTTAATCCTTTATATCAGCAGGGTCGATAAGATCCAACCCCTTTGCATCCCCGCCAAGCGCCAGGGCTATATTCCTGACATTATCCAGCATCATCCCGATATAGCTGTGATCCTTAGCTCCCGGCTCCCCTGGAAGCGCGTCATCCCTCAGGGTTGTTACAACCCTGACCCCGGTCTCACGGGCAATCTGATCTAAGACCTTGCTTGGATAGACCTCTGACCCGAAGATTGCTGGGAGGCCCTCGGCCCTGATTTGATCTATCAGACGTGCAACATCCCTTGGAGAAGGCTCTGCAAAATTAGACGGCTGGATCGCCCCTATAATCCGGATACCATACCTCCTTCCAAAATAGCCCCAGGAGTCATGGTATGTAAGAAGCCTTCTATTCTTTGTAGGTATAGTATTCACCACGGCATTTATTTCCATATCCAGTCTTTCAAGCCTCGAAATATAGGCAGCAGCCCTTTTCTTACAGTAATCCGCGTTTGCCGGGTCAATATTCATCAGCTCATCCCTTACTAACCCTGCATATCGGATCGCATGCTGCACATCAAGCCAGAGATGCGGGTTCGGGTCTCCTTTTTCTTTGGGAAAACTGAAATCAAAGATCCATTCTTCCCTCTTTATGGCCTTGTCACCTAGTCTCAATATCCTGACGGAACCCTTTCTGTTGGCCAGGATCAATCTTTCAGCCGGCGCCTCAAGGCGTAGTCCGTTTAGTATAATAAGGTCAGCATCAATGATATATTTAATATCACCCGGGGCAGGCTCAAATGTGTGTGAATCTATACCCTCTGGGATAAGTCCATGGAGTTCTATCCTCTCACCACCTATATTGTGAGCAATGTTGGTTATCGGACTCACGGTCGAGACTACCTTTAGACCGCGATACGCCTTACCCTCAACTGGTGTCAACATGAAAAGAATGAATAAATAGATTAATATCCCATTCCATAATCTCCAGCACATAAACCCAATCCTTTTATAAAAATTATAATGAGTTTATAAGATCAAACCATCGCACTCCTGATCCGCCGAGAAGGTGGCGTATGCAAGGCGGAGTGAAGCCCCCGCACCGGAGCGTACAAGTCGTACGTGATGATCGGCGGCTGAAGCGACAACGCCGCAGACGCCCTTTATCGGCGGATCAGGAGATCTCCTTACCTGTGGTTGTCATCACCAGCTTTCCATGCTTTACACCCTTTGTGCCTATAAGCCGATCGGCAATTTTTTTTAACTCACCGCTCCTTCCCCGCAGGACCAATACCTCAAGGCAATTCTTCTCGTCCAGATGGATATGGAGTGTGGCCTGGACCATCCCGGATTGATGCTGGAGGTCTGTCAGGCCGTCGGCCAACTCCCTGATATCATGGTCGTAGACTATTGTAATAGTTCCTACAACCTCCTTCCCCTCCTCCCATTCCTGACTGACAAGGTTATCCCTTATAAGATCCCTGATCGCCTCCGACCTGTTTGTGTAGTTCTTCTCTCTTACATGCCCGTCAAAGCTCCTTAGAAGATCACCCCCAAGCGAGACCCCGAATCTGATCGTCTTTTTTTTGGTGTTATTCTTTTTATTTTTAGTATTCATATTATGTTACCTTTAATAAAATAATAACACCTGATATTATTGATGTCAAACAGCCCTTTCTTCGGCCTGTAAGTTCGATCAAAATCCCTCTGATTTGACATCCTCTCCGAGCCATGATATTTTTTAATTAGAAAGGATAAAAAGGATAATTATGGTAAAACCGGATGTTAAAAAGGCAAAGAAACAACTTGATAGATTGCGTCAGCTTGCATCCAAAAAGAGAACCCTTTTTTCTGATATGAGCGAAGAAGAAGCGATTAAGGCCTTACGGAAAACGAGAGAGGAAATCTGGGACAAAAAACTTGCTCCTCGTTCTTGATTCTAACGAATATATCTTTGCTTTTGGGCTTTTTAAGAAACCTGCCTGCGAGGTGCTTCTCGATTCAATTCTTGAAACATCTCCTATGCATTCCATACGCATTCCCAGGTTGATAATAGAAGAAGTCGGTCACCATCTCACACCGGAAGAATTCAAGGAATTTATTGAATTTATTACGGGTCTAACAGCTATAGATGAAGACTTTGTTGTCCCCTTTGAATTAGGCGCCAGGTATGAGCGGATAGGGCTAAAACCCGCAGACGCCTTTATTGCAGCATAAGTGGAGTGGACAGGCGCCGATATTATGGTGACAGAAAATAGGCATTTTTTAAGGCACCATATGAGCTTACCCTTCCGAGTTTTCAATGCAGAGGATTGTCTAAAATTTATTAAACCCTTAAAGTAAATTGATGGAAGGGGAGGATCATCCGTCCTTGTTAATGTAGACATCGCCCTTCAAAGAGTTTTTTCTTGCCAAATTATAAAAACTTTTTCGGAGGCTTGACATAACTGATATGGGTTGCTATACTTCTTTACAGTAAAGAAATAAAAATTAGTATTTACAAAAGAGGTAAGATGCCGACAACAAGGATCAGTCCTAAACATCAAATTACTATCCCAAAAGAGGTCTTTGACACCTTGCGTTTAGAAGCGGGGGATTTTTTAGATGTCCAGACTGAGGAGGATAAGATTATTCTTACTCCAAAGAAGTTGATCCCCAAGGATCAGGCGTGGTTCTGGACCAAGGAATGGCAGGAGATGGAAAAGGAAGCCGATGAAGCCATTAAAGCTGGTCGGGTAAAAGGGTTTAAGGATGTAGAGGAGCTTATTAAAGACCTTAATTCATGAATATAATCCGGACCGACCCCTTCAAAAAGGATTTCAAGAGGCTCCCCAAGGAGATCAAGAGGAAAACTGAGCAATCTCTCCGCTTCTTAATCGAGAATATTCAGCATCCCTCCTTACGAGTAAAAAAGATGGAGGGGGTAAGGGATATTTGGGAGGCAAGCGTAACAATGCAGTATCGGTTTACATTTGAAATACGAGAGGATGATATTATTCTTCGCCGGATTGGAACCCATGATATCTTGAAAAGACCGTAAGACTGATAAGCGAGACAAAAAAAGGAAAATTTTTATCCGTTTTTGCGTTCCCAAAAACTGTTTTTCCTTGACAAGCTCTGAAATCTTGTTATACTTTCAACACCATTAAAGTTGCAGATGTACAAATCTGTTTAAAGGAGAAAGCCATGGGGTAGTTATCTTTCCAGAGAGAGAGAGAGAGAGAGAGTAAAAGCCTCAAGCAAGCCGCTTATACACAAGCAAAAAATAGCCTTGATAATATAGAAAGCCTGGATCGAAAATCCGGGCTTTTTTGTTTTTTGATCAAAGGGATGGACTTATGAAGGATCTGGTGTCAACCTTGTCTTTAGGGGAATTTTAGGAGTATGTCATCATATTATCTTGAATAGCTGGTATATACATATGCAGAAAAAAGCAAGATGATTTGTTTTGTGGACTTTCCAAAAAATAAATACAAAAGGAATTCGGTTATTTCCTACATTCAATCTCGAAGTGCAACAGATGCAACTTCAAGGGGCGTTTTGTATTTTTGGCCATTTTTTCAATTTCAGTCATAAGGGGAGGACGAAGTCATGAAACTACTCAGAATAGCGGTGCTTATGTCGGTACTGATGGCATGGTATTTTGTGACGGTGGATGCCGATGCCAAGCGTCATACGTTCGGGCCGTACGCAACAGAAATAGAGTGTAACAATGCCAGGAACTACGAAGCGACGAAACTGATATGGGTTATGCTGTCGGAATGTGATACGCAATAGATTTTGAGCGGATTAAAGTAACCGCCATATCGTACATCGTGCAACCATCTGGTCCAGGCACAGAGGGGTAGCCGCTTAATTACGGCCTGGATTGACAAAAGGAGGGAATCCGATGCAACAAAAGAAGCACAGTAGTACAGTAGTTAGGATAGAGGCATAGGGCCTTGTCAAGAATTAACCTGAATTCTAATAAAGCTCAGAAAGGAGTAAATCCATGAGATTTATCAAGTTAATGCCAAGTTGGATTTTGATTCCTGTAATGTTGGTAGGGTTTCTTTTTTCCTTGGCCGAGTATGTTCCATCCGTGTATGGAAAAATCGAGTCTTGCCCATCCAAAATAAGCCCTCCCTTACAAGGTCTATCAGACAAGGTAGATCACCAATCAGAAACTATTAAAATTGCTGCGAATGATCCATGTCCAGGTATGCGCACCTGTATAACTAATTTTTGTACCACTACTGGGGCTGTCTGCTGTCCGAATAGCGCTCCTTATCTATGTCACAACGATTGCAAATGTTATAGCGGTGGAGTGCCCGACGGGTGTTCGTCATACTCAGTTTGTCGCTGAAACCAGTAGATAATTTCTAGGATTGTGAAAACCATGGGTACAGGAAAATATACGCAGTCGTGGTGGGTGGGGTTCTTTGGTATGCTGGCGGGAATGAGCCTGCTGCTTAACTTCTTTTTGCTTTGGAAGCTCTATCAACCCATAATCCTCGAGAAGGTGAGCCGATTCAAGCATCCGTCCCCCCTTTCTGCCCAAGACCATGTGCGAGGTGATCCGGCGGCTGCAGTGCTGATCATTGAGTATTCGGATTTTGAGTGTCCCTTCTGCCGTCAGTTTCACAAGACTTTGAAGGCTGTGCAGTCCGAGGTCCCCTTACGATGGGTTTACCGGCACTTTCCGCTGAATAGCCATCCGGACGCCGCAAGGCTGGCGGAGGCCAGTGAGTGTGCGAGCGAGCAGGGGCGGTTTTGGGAGTTTGCCGATGCAGTATTTGAAGCGCCCTCGCCCACCAACTGGACAGACTTTCTGAAGACTTGGGCTGCGGGAGGGGGGATTGACACAGCACGGTTCCAAACATGCATGAGTAGCGGGGCGATGCATGGCGTGATACAACGGGCTTCGGACGAGGGCGAGCGACTCATGATTTCGGGCACGCCGACCTTCTTTGTGAATGGTGAACGATATTCAGGCGCGATACCCCAGGAGCGGTTGCGCGAGATTGTGGTCCAGGCGGCCCACTGAAGGGGAGAACAGAGGTAGCGCAGGATGATGAATACTATTGCTGTCCGTCAACATTCGATAGCTGCGTTGGATGCTGTCCACCTGACTATCCTTACCTCTCAGGCAGCGGATTCCACTGCTTCGAGACTCTTAGAGCTTGCATGAATGCCCATGAAGGGATCTGCTATACATGTAATGGAGAACGTTGCAAATGATTTTTGTAGGAGATGGTTGAGCTGTTAAAAAGTGTGTGTAAATAAGCTTAAAGGAGAACATATATGTTTACTAAAAGAACCTTATATAAAGCTTCCTGCTTGGCCATTCTGTCGATGTTGGCCATGGTCGGGATTATGTGTGTGCCGCTAGGTGCAAGACCCCAGTGGGATCGTAGTTCATTATATCCTGCAAAGGTAAAGGCAATAAAATTTGCTGATGGACTTTCTATTGACAGATTTAATAGTATCTCTTGGGGAAGCTGGACGGTGAGTTTTAAGGATGAGTTGCCGGAGGCAGATTTTAAATACTTTTTTGAGGACCAAATTTCCAGTGTGTCGATTAACCTGCTAAAGTGTAGTAACAAAGTTGAGGGTGTACAATCCTGCACTATGTTCATGGGTGTGAAACGCAAGTGGGGTAAAGAAGACTGTGAGATTCTAATCATTATCGGTAGAGATCCAGATATGCGTACGAAGAGTCTCTCAATTGGATGCCCTTCCTCCCTGGAATTTGAGTGAAGAGATTAATAAATAAGGAGGTGGAATCAACGAAGATGTTGAGGCAGCGTGGCGCTGATCTCTACCCAAGGAGAAACAATAATATATCAAAGGAACCTGATAACAATGATGCTTAAGGAGGAGCACTAATGTATCGCAGAATCATATTAGCAATGGCTATTTTGTCTTTATTATTCTTTGACTCTGGCTTGGTTTATGCGGCAGACCAGGACGATCAATTAAAAGACTTGGTCGGATTTTGGCACTCTCCAAGAAAGCCCTCCTTCTGTATTGAAGATTGGGTGTATGAACTGACTTTGATAAAAGGGGGGTTCAAACTAAAGTTATTAAAGACAAAACCAGATCCGAATTGCCTCATGGGCGTGGCAGACACAGAGTATCATAAATTTGACATTCTGGTAAATGGTAGGGACTTGACAGGAACAGTAACATATTATCCACATACTACAGATCGAGTGGTAATAGAAAATAATCACGGACGTATTATCGGAAAGTGTGAAATTCCATCAACTACTTTCGCAATCGTATCGGGTAGAATTTCTCAAGACTGGAAGACCCTTGTGATTGTCTATAAGGAAATGGCTTATCCTATTGATGGCACCTGCACTGCCTTCGAAAGCAGCAATGATGTGGTCCTTCAGTTGAAACCATACAATCGGTAAGAGGAGAAGATATGCTTAAAAAATATATATTTATTGTTTTTCTTATGGTCTTTACATTTATGCTGATCATCAAAAATAATATTGCTGTATGGGCTTCTGATCTTGAAGGCATGGTCTTAGTCAAAGGCGGCTGTTATGACATGGGGGATACATTCGGAGATGGTAATAGTGATGAGAGTCCTGTGCATAATGTCTGCCTTGATGATTTTTATATAGGAGAACATGAGGTGACGCAGGGGGAGTGGCAAGAGATCATGGGAGATAACCCCTCCTTTTTTAAGGGCTGTGATTACTGCCCAGTTGAGTGGGTATCCTGGAATGATACACAGGGGTTCATAGAAAGGCTCAATAAAAAGAGAGGCAAAAACTACCGCCTCCCAACAGAGGCAGAATGGGAGTATGCGGCAAGATCAGGAGGGAAAAAAGAAAGATACTCAGGCACAAGCAGTGAATCAGAGCTTGGTAATTATGCCTGGTATAATAATAATTCAGAATTTAAGACCCATCCTGTAAAACAGAAAAGGCCAAACAGCCTCGGCCTATATGACATGTCAGGTAATGTCTGGGAGTGGGTGTCTGACTGGTATGATGAAGGCTATTATAAGAATAGCCCTAAAGACAACCCTAAGGGGCCATCTACTGGTAAATACCGCGTCCTTCGCGGCGGTTCCTGGGGCAGTGGGCCGGGGCTCATCCGCGTGGCGGACCGGGACAGGGACGTCCCCGGTCGGTCGGAGCGACTCCGACGGGTTCCGTCTGGCGTTGTCCCCCTCCGTCCGGTAATTTTCCAGGTTCTAAGGTTCTATTTTCTGGGGGTTTAGATAGGGGGTGCAAGGGGAATGATAAAGAAAATCTTAATACTATCAGGAATATTAATAGTCTTATTAATTATTTTCCGAATCGGGGCAGATATATGGGGGCGCTCAAAGCTCAAGGCATACGATCTGATATGGCGCCAAGCTATCACAGCTATGCGACAGCGCAATGCGGCCCGCAAGGTGCCTGTGCTAAATGGCCAACCAATTGATGAGAATGCAGCGCCTCTATACCAGGAGCTAATGGCAGCGGTTGAAAAGGATGATGTTCAAGCTATTAGAAATGCTGCCAAGATCCAGGTCGGAACACCTCTTCCACCAGAGGCGGTAAAACTCCTTGATAAACGACGGCCAGTAATTGCCCAGCTACGGGAGGCATTACATCGGACGCATTGCGACTGGAATTTCAAATATGAAGATGGTTTTTATATGGAGCTTCATTGCTGTCCAAATTAGCCGAGTTTGAATTTTTGGACCATTGATTTTCTTTAGTATTTGGACGGGTTGGGCGCCCTTTTAAGATTAGGCCCCCTGTTCTGCTGTCCAAATTACACATAACCAAAGACCTCCTGCTGGGG
>JACRHA010000164.1 GCA_016234185.1 Nitrospirota bacterium | reverse complement strand
GGGGTATCCAAAAACTAAAAAACACTGTCATTCCGCACTTGATGCGGAATCCAGTATTTTCCTATTTCTAGATTCCCGTTTTCACGGGAATGACAAAAACAAGGTAACCCTGTAGCAAGCTACAGGGAATTCTCAAGTTAATAGCCATATCCGCCCGTTCCTATCTCAGCCAGCCTGCCGTTCCTAAACCTAAAAATGCGGATAAAACGGTTTGGACCAAGGTTGTATGTCCATTCCTCGATAGTTACAGATACCAGGCGCCTATCATCAGTAGTCCTTTCATCCAGTAATTCTTCACCGACGATATCTATTGATGTAGGCTCCCCACATTTCATTCTAACCTCCATCTTTGTATCGCCAGTCGACGCGATTGATCGTTCGCAGCCAAAATCTTGGTTATTATCAGGTATAAAACCATACCCTCCTGTCTCTATTTTTACCAGCCTGCCGCTCCTGAATGTAAGGATGCGAATGAACTGATGCGGTCCCAAATGATACGTCCATTCCTCAACGGTTGCCAATACCCTATGCCTTGTATTAGGCTCAATCTTTGTAATGATCTCCTCATTAAACACCTCCTTTGATGCAGGCTCTCCACATTTAGCCCTGACCTCCACCTTTGTATCACCGATCGAGACAATCTGGTTATTACAATCAAAGGCAAAGGAATTCCCGGCCATTACCATCAAAAAGAAGATCATAAATAGTAAAATCATATATGGGAATCTCATTACAGGATGCTCCAATAAAGGTTTATGGCATATTTTAATTATAGGCCCCAAATATAGGTACTGTAAATATGTGTATCATAGCGATACTCTTATGGTATCTTAAATTAGCTTGTATAGCCTTGGGTTTTCTAAGTGATGGTTGGTGGTCCCAACGGGTTTCGAACCCGTGTTTCCGGCGTGAGAGGCCAGCGTCCTGGGCCGCTAGACGATGGGACCATATATCTGTTGCTCTGCAAAGTTGATACACTATATACTAACTAAAAAATGGAATCAAGAGGGATGGAAAAAAATAAGGCCCTGGCAATTGCATATCATGATGCGACGAAGCACTCCTTTCTCAGTGTTAGAAGCGGAGATCTTCCGCTGGATTGGGAAATAAAGCCTTCGGAGTACAAGATATATAAGGGTTGCCCAAAGACTGATCTTGGTAAGGAAATGGTTTTCCCTGACCTGGCGGCCCTTGAGGCCGTAAAAAAAGGCGGCTACGGGGGGACAAGGTCGGTCATGTCAATCCCGATACTTGCCGGGATACTCCACCTCTCCTATGGACATACGGCAAAAAAGGTCTATCCAGGGACCACCTACTATCTCAGATCCTCCCCCTCGGCAGGCGCCCTGTATCCGGTAGAGGTATATCTTCATATAAATGGAATAGACGGCATTGCAGATGGTCTGTATCATTATACACCCTGCGATTCATCCATCTATCTACTGCGTGGAGGCGACTTCCGGGAGATAATCTCAGAGGCGACAGGTGGAGACAGGGCCATCCTAAGCGCTGACCTTACAATAATCCTGTCAACCATATTCTGGAGGTCCGCATGGAAGTATAAGGAGAGGGCATACCGTTATTGCCTCCTCGACACCGGACACCTCGCTGGAAATATCCTTGCGGCAGGTTCATCCTTTGATATGGGACCCTCTGTGATTGAATCCTTTGTTGATTCGGACATAAATCATCTCCTTGGGATAGACGGAGAGAGGGAGGCTGCCCAGTTAATTATTGCTTTTGAAACGGGAAAATCATATATCCCTTCATTGAATAAGGTCGGCATTTGTGATCTACCGAAGATCAAAGACCCTCTTGGATACCAGGGAGAAGCTGCGTTGTCCCTGATCAACAAGCTGCACTCTGCCTCATCATATAAAGACCGGGGTGAGTTTATGAAATTTGCCGGGAAGGAAACACTTTCTGATGATGATGAAGAGGAGGATAAAATCGGTGACATATCGCGCCTTGCCATACCAGACAAGGTTTCCATGCCCAATGCAAAGATAGGAGACATAATACTGAGGCGGCGCTCAAGCAGAGACTTCCAGAAGACCAATATACCCTTTGCGGCCCTCTCTTTGATCCTCCACTATTCCTTTCAGGGTTACCGGTCAGATATAACCGAGGGAGGCTCCATGCTTCTTGATACATATATTGTTATAAATGGAGTTGATGGTATGAGGCCGGGCCTCTATTGCTTCAACAGGGACGAAGGATGCATTGCAAAGATCAAGATCAGGGGTGTTAAGGACAGGGACCTAAGGGATGAAGTGACCTATCTCTGCCTTGAGCAAAGGTTATGCGGGAATGCAAGCGCCGTATTCTTTTTTACTGCTGATCTGAAAAATATGATATCCCGCTATGGTGAGAGGATCTACAGGTCTATCCATCTTGAAGCCGGTATATTAGGAGAAAATATCTATCTTTCTGCAAAGGCAATAGGCATAGGCGCAACAGGGATTGGCGCCTTCTATGACGATGATGCGGCTGATTTCCTCACTATATCCAGGACAGGAGGCAAGGTAATCTATGTGATGGCCATAGGAATTCAAAGCAACGATAAATGAAGCATAATCTAAAAGATCAATCCTTCAGGAGTTCTCTTGCGATCACAAGCCTCTGGATCTCTGAGGTGCCTTCGTACAGGGTTGTCACCCTGGCATCACGATAGTATCTCTCAACAGGATAATCCTTGATATAGCCATAACCGCCATGGATCTGCACGGCCTTATATGCCGCCCTGTTCACCATTTCTGATGCATAGAGCTTTGCCATGGAGGCCTCCTTTGCATACTCCTGCCCTTTTCCCCTCATGCAGGCTGCCCTATAGGTAAGCCACCTTGCAGCCTCGATCTCTGTTGCCATATCTGCGATCATCCATTGGATCGCCTGGAAATTGGAGATAACCTGGCCAAAGGCGACCCGCTGCTTTGAATATTTGATCGACTCATCCAGACATGCCTGGGCTATACCTATAGACTGGGCAGCTATTCCGATCCTACCGCCATCTAATGTAGTAAGGGCTATCTTGTACCCCTCCCCTTCCCTACCTAGGAGATCCTCCGCAGGGATATGGCAGTTATCAAAGATAAGCTCTGCCGTGTCCGAGCCCAACAAGCCCATCTTCTTCTCCTTCTTTCCGACAAGAAATCCCTTTCTCCCCTTTTCAACAAGAAAGGCCGTTATCCCTTTATAACCGAGGGCCTTGTCGAATGTGGCAAATATTATTGCAATATCAGAATGAAAACCATTTGAGATGAATGTCTTTGATCCATTTATGATATATCCATCGGAGACCTTCTTTACGGACGTAGAAAGGGCAAGGGCGTCAGAACCTGAACCAGGCTCAGTAAGGCCGTAACATCCGAGCATCTCACCTTTAGCAAGCCTAACAAGGTATCTCCTTTTCTGCTCCTCTGTCCCGTAGTGATAAATAGGCTCGCATACAAGGCCGTTATTTACTGCCATCACCACACTTATACTGGCGGAGGCCCTGGAAATCTCCTCCATTGCTATCACTTGAGAGAGGGGGTCCATCCCTGCGCCTCCATACTCCACAGGCATGGTAATCCCCATAAGGCCAAGCTGGGCCATTCTGCCGATAAGTTCTTTTGGATAGTCGCCATCTTCGTCCATTTTTAACGCGAGTGGCGCTATCTCGTTCCGGGCAAAGTCCCTCACCATCTCTCTTAATGCCTTATGCTCCTCTGTAAAGAGAAAGTCCATTTCTACCCGCTAACAAGGGCATAGCAAGCCGTGCCCCTACCTGTATTCATAAAATCCCCTACCTGTCTTCTTCCCAAGATATCCAGCCTCTACATATTTTCTTAACAGGGGACAGGGCCTATACTTAGGATCCCCAAGGTCCCTATGCAGCACCTCAAGCACTGCCAGACAGATATCAAGGCCCACAAGATCTGCCAGGGCCAATGGCCCCATCGGATGATTCGCACCCAATGTCATGGCGGAATCTATCGCATCAGGAGAGCCGATCCCCTCCATTAAGGCATAGACCGCCTCATTGACCATAGGCACTAATATCCTGTTTACTATAAACCCTGGATAGTCCTTCGCCTCCACAGGCGACTTTCCTATCCTTACGCAGAGATCCCTGATCATATTAAAGGTTATATCTGATGTAGCCATACCTCTGATGATCTCCACAAGTTTCATGATAGGGACAGGATTCATGAAGTGCATACCTATAACGTTTTCAGGTCTCTTGGTAGAGGAGGCAAGCCTTGTAATGGAGATAGACGATGTATTGGATGCCAGTATCGCCCCTTCTTTTACCATAGAATCAAGCCTTGAAAATATTCCCCTCTTTAATGCCTCATCCTCATAGACCGCTTCAATTATCAGGTCCACGTCTTTCAGATCCTCAATTCTGATAGAGCCGGATATCCTTTTTAATACATCTGATGCCTCTTCCTCCTTAATTTTCTTCTTCAAGACGATCCTTGCAAGACTCTGCTTGATCCGATCTTTCGCAGAAGAGAGACACTCCTCTGTCCTCTCTATCATTACAATTTCATGTCCGGCCAAAGCAAATACCTGGGCAATCCCATGCCCCATGGTCCCTGCTCCAACTACACCGATCTTTTTGATCTCCGTCATGCACACCTCTCAACTATCATGGCCACGGCCTCACCCCCTCCAATACAGAGGGATGCGAGCCCGATCCTCTTATCATAATCCCTCAATGCGTAGAGCAAGGTTACCAGGAGCCTCGCCCCTGATGCGCCTATAGGATGCCCCAGGGCAATGGCGCCCCCCTTTACATTTACCTTTGCAGGATCAAGCCCAAGCTCCCTGTTAACAGCCAGGGATACAGCGGCAAATGCCTCATTTATCTCGAACAGGTCTATATCTTTAATAGAGAGTCCTGTCCTTTTCAGAACTCCTTTTATGGCCTCCACTGGGGCTATGGTGAACCATTCAGGCGCCAGAGCAGAGGATGCGTAGCCCATGATCCTGGCAACAGGTCTGATTCCGAGTATGGATGCCTTATCTGCTGACGTTACCACAACTGCCGCTGCCCCGTCATTTATATGGGACGAGTTTCCGGCAGTGATCTTCCCATCCTTCTTAAAGGCAGGCTTAAGCGATGCGAACCCATCAAGCCTTACCCTCTTAGGTTCATCATCCTCATCTACTATCGTCTTTTCTACACCATGAACAATCTCTATTGGGACTATCTCATCGGAAAATCTATTGCCATTCTGTGCCGCAATGGCCCTATTATAGCTCTCCATGGCATATTCATCGAGTTCAACCCTGGTAAATGAGAATTTATCCGCGCAGAGCTCAGCGGCAGACCCCATATGAAAATCGTTATATACGTCCCAGAGCCCATCCTTTATCATACTGTCTATCACCTGGCCATGCCCCATCCGATAACCCCTCCTAGCTCCTTCGAGGAGGTAAGGGGCCCTGCTCATGGACTCCATACCACCGGCAACTATAACCTCTGCATCATTACAGCTTATGGCCTGTGAGGCCATCATAACGGCCTTCAGTCCCGAACCGCATACCTTATTTATCGTGGTTGCGCCTACCCGGTTTGGCAATCCTGCTCCAACGGCTGCCTGCCTTGCAGGCGCCTGCCCTACCCCGGCAGAGAGGACATTACCCATGATTACCTCGTCTATATCCCCCTTCTGTATACCTCCCCTTTTTATCGCCTCTTCGATCACAATAGACCCAAGCCTAGTGGCAGGGACAGAAGAGAGAGAACCATTAAAGCTGCCTATAGGCGTTCTTGCACCGCTTATTATTACAATATCCCTCACCGGAACTACTCTCCTGTTAAGATTTCCTAGAAAAAGTATAACATAGGGGGAGAGGTATGGCAAAATGCTGCTGCCCGAGTTGCGCTTGCAATCAGCCTCGTAATACGATAGATTTAATAATAAAGGAGTGTAAATGAAGATAGAGATCGAAAAAGAAGAAGACGGACGATGGATAGCCGAAGTTACCGATCTTCCAGGTGTCATGGCTTACGGAAATACGCAAGACGAGGCGGTTGCAAAAGCTGAGGCGCTGGCACTGCGAGTAATTGCAGATCGGCTCGATCACGGTGAAAGAATTCCCGAACTTGATGAGCTTTTCGTACTCCCTGCATGAGTCAGTGGCCTTCCTCTAAAGCCCGAAATGTACTTGCAGCCCTTCTTAACATCGGTTGGTCTATTAAACGAGAGACTGCCGGCTCCCACCGTGTTCTATCACGGCCTGGATGGCCTAATTATGTATTTGCTTTTCATGATGGGACTGAAATCGGGCAACAATAGGGGTCAAGTCTTGAAATATAATAAAACGTATGATATGGTGTGTTTATGGCAAGGGCCTTAAGAATAGAATATCCTGATGCAGTTTATCACATCACCTCACGGGGCAATGCGCGAAACGACATATTCACTGACGATCAGGACAGAGAGAATTTT
>JACRHA010000161.1 GCA_016234185.1 Nitrospirota bacterium | reverse complement strand
GGTCCAAATAGGGATGGCATGGATCTCATTCTGACAGCCGACGAGACAGGTTTGGCCATTAGTAAGATCAATTGTCAGCTTGAATTCGTGAGCCGCAGTAGAGCCTCACAGACATATTCGACCGCAGCTGTTCTATTTTCGATATCATCATATATGACACTGTCAATCCGATATTGTTATTGATTGTAAATTTCTGGCAAAGATCTGCTTTAGAGGCATTAAAATTGCAACCTGGACAATTTGTCAATCATATTGCGTGCCAGGTAACAACGTCCCCTATGTCTCTTGCGCGATCGGACGCATCGTAGTCGGGAAAATAAGCATCCTGAGCCAACGTCCCTCAATGTCGTCTCCTTACCGCATTCCAATACCATAAAATACCACTGCATTGTAATGCTTGACATTACGTACTATGTTGTTTATTATTGTATTATTAAATGAAGGAAATTACTTTTGATTGGGACCAATGGAATATTCAGAAAAATGAGACTAAACATGGGATCTCATCTTTAGAAGCAGAATCAACCTTTTACGACAAAAATTTAGTAATTTTTAAAGACATAAAACATTCAACCAATGAAGATAGATTAATTGCTTATGGTAAAAGCGCATATAACAATATAATCATGATTGCCTTCACAATTAGGAATGAAAAGATAAGAATAATATCTGCTCGGAAGGCGTCAAAAAAGGAGAAAGATATTTATGAAGAGAAAAAGAAATGAAATTATTGTTTATGACAATAATGATACCACCAATTTTATTGATAAAAATAAGCCTTTATCTTTAAGTGATTTAGGGTTTAAATTGCCGAGAGAAGGTACTACTAAGATTATAAGCATTAGACTTCCAACTCAACTTTATAATAAATTAAAAGCCTTTTCAACCAAGTTAGATATACCCTATCAAGCGTATATTAAGTACCTCTTGAATCAAGGATTAGAGAAAGATCTTAAGAAAATGAAAGGTACTGATAGTGATAAATTAAAAAAGGCGTCCTGAAACGGAAATAGTGAATCTCCCAGGCCCATTGGGCAGGGGGTCAGTATGGGGGTCAGTATGGGGTCAAGTCTGGGGGTCAGTATGGGGTCAAGTCTTGGAATATAAGAATATAAGATTAGTTCTGTATAGACTACACATGGCAAAGCCATTGAGGGTCGAATATGCGGGGGGTGCCTATCACGTGACCTCCGGGGGCAACGACCGCAAGAAGATTCTTGCCTATAACCAAGAAAGAGATCTTTATTGCCACTCTTAAGCGCGGTCGTGACGCGCTATATCTGGATATGCCATGGAGAACCAAAGGGGACGCTTGCCATGTTTTCCGGATCAGCCACGATCACCTTCCAAAAGACCGACTTCCGGGATAGTAATTTGAAACCTCTGCCTGTCAGAACTAGGCTCGCTAAGGTCTTGATCGGGAAGAATAGGTCTGGCCCATCACCTTGAATTTTTGCGGGATCTCATGTACGGCAAAGTCAAAGAGGTCTACACATTGCGCTATTTTAAGATTACGGGAATAAAGTGGGACAAGGGAAAGATGGAATTACTGGGACAGGATATCTATGACATTCAGGCATGGCGTGATAAGATTGCAGGGACAGTGATTGTGCAGAGGCATTGATACCCTCGATTTAGGGTAATCATGTTGTTTGGAGACCCTTCAAGATTCTAAAGAAATTGGAGAGTGTCATTACCTGTATGCCGAGCTGTTTCATCTGGGTAATAAGTTCATGATCCCCTTTGAGGTCGTCATCTCGGGTGATAATGAAGTCAGCCCTGCCTTCGATAGCAGCTTCCAGAAGGTAGTTGTCTTTGGGGTCGCGGCAGAGATTGATGGCGGTTGAGGGGGTTACGATTATGGCCCCCTCCTTGATGAAAGTAAGATACCGTTTGATCTCGGAGGAGAGGTATCCATAGCGGGATTGGAGACGCGGTTTTTGTAATACTCTGGCGATTTCTTCGAGTAAGGGGAGAGTTGCAACTACCTCAAACTGTTGGTCCAGCCAGAGATTAAGAAGATTTACAGAATATCCGGTCGGACTTATGAAGGCTGATACCCAAATGTTAGCATCAATTACAATGAGGGGAGATCTTTTACCCTTTTTTTCTGGAGGCAAGGGTGATATCCCGTTCGATCGTCTCTGGAGGAATATGCTTGGTCCGATGATGAACCTTATTCAAAAAAAGTCTAAACTTTTCTGACCAATCTTTGGGGGGTGACAATGTCAGACGGATCTTGGTATGTTCGGGCAGAGGGACCTGATCCAGCGGCTTAAAAACACCGTCTTCATAGATGGCTTCAATAGTCTTAGGCATGGATATTACCTCCTCACAAAACCCAGTTCCTCACAGCAGGTAAGAAGAATCGTTTTTCGTCTTCAGATTAATTCTTAATATAAAGAATATCGGAAAGAGGCGAAGAAATCAACCAATTGTTAGGAAAGGCTGTCTTGACAATGGTGGCGCATTTTTGTTAGTTTTAGACGGTCTGAAAATCATTAATTTTGTTGACTCAAGACTTAAATCTTTTTGGAGAAGGGATTGACATTTCAGGAACTGATCCTTACCCTTCATCGTTATTGGGCTGATCGGGGCTGTATAATCCTCCAGCCATATGATATGGAGGTTGGCGCAGGGACATTCCATCCTGCTACATTTTTGAGGGTTTTAGGGCCAAAACCCTGGAAGGCAGCCTATGTTGAGCCTTGCAGGAGACCTACTGACGGCAGGTACGGCGAAAACCCGAACAGGCTCCAGCACTACTATCAATATCAGGTCATCTTAAAACCTTCCCCTAATGATATCCAGGATATATATTTAGATAGTCTTAAGAGCCTCGGCATAGACCTGAAGGCCCATGATATCAGATTTGTCCAGGATGATTGGGAGTCTCCTACGCTTGGAGCCTGGGGGCTCGGCTGGGAGGTGAGGCTGGATGGGATGGAGATAACGCAGTTCACCTATTTTCAGGAGGTGGGCGGTGTTGAGTTAAACCCCGTTTCAGTCGAGATAACCTACGGGTTGGAGCGGATAGCCATGTATCTGCAGGAGGTGGACAATCTATTTCAACTTGAGTGGGGTAATGGACTGAGATATGGCGAGATACATCACGATACAGAGGTGCAGTTCTCGACATATAATTTTGATGAGGCCGATATCCCGATGCTCCTTAAATGCTTTGAGCAGTATGAGGCAGAGTCAAAGAGGCTAATCGGGAAGGGCCTTGTTTATCCGGCCTATGACTTCTGCATCAAATGTTCACACATATTTAACCTCCTTGATGCCCGTGGGGCTATTAGTGTCACAGAGAGGACGGCCTATATTGGAAGGGTAAGGAATCTTGCCAAGCTCTCTGCCCAGACATATGTCGCAAGTAAAAATCCCCTGGAGACAGGGCAGGGGGAGCAGGAAGAAGTCAGCAAACTTATAAGTGAAGTCCACAACCGGTCCAAAAAGAAGATATCGGCAAAGAGATGAGCAATAGAGAACTCCTGTTAGAGGTCGGTACTGAGGAGATACCTGCCAATTTTATCGGCCCTGCCCTGGACAAGATGAAAGATCTTGCCATTTCGCTCTTTAAAGAGGAGAGGCTCGAATTCGGTGAGGTCCATTGTTATGCAACACCGAGAAGGCTTGTCCTCCACGTTACTGACCTATCCGAAAGACAGGCAGCCTTTTCAAGAGAGGTTGTCGGTCCATCCAAGTCTGTCTCGTTCGATCCCACAACAGGTCAGCCCACTAAGGCCGCCATAGGTTTTGCAACCGGGCAGGGGGTGGATATATCGGACCTTAAGATAAAAAAGACCCAGAAGGGGGAGTATGTATCTATTATTAAAATGGAGGAACAAAAGGAAACACGTCCTCTTTTAGGGGAGCTTCTTCCAAGGCTCATCTCCTCTACCACATTTCCAAAGATGATGCGCTGGGACGGGTCTGGTATCCCCTTTGTCAGGCCTATAAGATGGATAATGGCTGTTTATGATGAAAGACTCGTAGAGTTTGAATTTGCCGGCCTTAGGTCTCAGGAACGCTCCTATGGTCATCGCTTTATGGCGCCAAATTCCTTCAAGGTAAAGGACTTCAAATCCTACAAAAGGCTGCTTGAGAAGAATTTTGTGATAATTGATCAGGGGCAGAGGAGGGGGATGATAGAGGATCAGCTAAGGATCATAGCAGAAAAGAAGAAGGGGCGGATCCTTAAGGACGAGGAGCTGATCGATCAGGCCGTATATATGGTGGAGTATCCTGAATCGATACTTGGAAGTTTTGATCCAAGATTTTCAGGACTGCCCAAGGAGTTGCCGATCAATGCCATGAAGGAACACCAGGGATATTTCTCTCTGGTGGACAAGGAGGAAAGGCTCCTCCCATATTTTATCTCCGTGTGCAATATCAAGAGCGAGGATATGGAACTCATAAGGCGTGGAAACGAGAGGGTCCTTGCGGCAAGGCTGTCGGATGCTGCCTTTTATTTTGAGAAGGATAAGGCATTAAAGTTTGAAGGTCTGATCGAAGGACTTCGGGGAGTAATATTCCAGGAAAGACTTGGAAGCCTTTACGATAAGACCGAACGGATATCAGGTCTTTCTGCCTATCTTGCCGATATCATCGGTAATGTTCCGATTGAAAAGGTTAAGAGGGCTGCCCAGTTATGCAAGGTAGACCTGCTTACAGGGGTAGTCAGGGAGTTTCCGAAACTTCAGGGTATAATGGGCCGGGAATATGCACTTATCCATGGGGAGGATGCAAATGTGGCAAGGGCAATAGATGAGCATTACCTCCCAAGGTTTGCCGGTGATTCTATTCCACCTTCAGAGATTGGTGCTATAGCATCCGTTGCGGATAAAATGGATACACTCGTGGGATGTTTTGGCGTTGGGCTGATTCCAAGCGGATCTGAAGATCCATATGCATTAAGAAGACAGGGCGCAGGAATAATACAGATCCTAATTGAGAAACTACAGCTTATTTCACTTCCAGAACTGATAGACCTCTCAATGACCCTCCTTGACGGAAAGATTAAACGGGAAAGAGAAAAGGTAAAGGCAGAGGTATTGCAATTTTTGATGCAGAGGATGGAGCATATATTAAGCACAAAGGGGATAAGGTATGACCTTATAGATGCAGTCCTCTCGTCAAGGTTTGATAGACCTTCAGATGCATATAATAGGGCCCAGGCCCTTTCCGCTGCATCAAAAGAGGAAGATTTTGATTCCCTTATGACCTCTTTTAAACGGGCAATAAATATCATACCAAAGGATTTTACGTATGAATTAAACCTTGAAAAGCTGAAGGAGCCGGCAGAGAGACAGGTCTATGATGCATTTAAGACCATAGAGACGAAGATGGGTCAGTGGGTCAGTAAGGGTATGTATAAAGAACTCATAAAAGAGATATCTATACTGAGGGGACCGATAGATAACTTCTTCGATAAGATCCTTGTAATGGATAAGGATTTAAGCGCAAGGTACAACAGGCTTGCGCTCCTCTCCCTGATAAGGGTGATCTTTCTCCAGATAGCGGATTTTTCAAAGATCGCCCAGCCGGGGAGCGGTAATGCTGTATAGGGATCTTACAGAGGCTATTGGCAATACACCTATGGTGGAGCTCGGGAAGCTTAACCCTAACCACCACGTAAGGATCTATGCAAAGCTTGAAGGCTTTAATCCTACCGGGAGCATAAAAGACAGGATAGTTAAGGCCATGATAGAGGGGGCCGAGAGCTCGGGCGAACTGACGCATGACCGGATCCTGCTTGAGGCGACAAGCGGTAACACGGGTATCTCCCTGGGGATGTTCGGCAGAATCAAAGGCTACCGGGTCAAGGTTGTTATGCCTGAGAGCGTGAGCGTCGAGAGGAGGGAACTCCTCTATGCCTTTGGTGCAGAGATTATCCTGAGCGAGGGGAGCGAGGGGACGAATGGCGCAATAAGACTGGCTCAGATGATGCTGAAAGAAGATAAACAGTACTATATGCTCGATCAGTATAGCAATAAGAATAACCCGGAGTCCCATTACAAAACAACCGCAGAGGAGATCATAAAAGACGTTCCCCGTGTTGATATATTTATCTCAGGTCTCGGTACAGGGGGTACCCTTATGGGGGTTGGGAGGCGCCTTAAAGAGGTCAATCCGAATGTTAAGATCGTTGCTGTGCAACCCTATTCCAAAGGCGGGCTCCAGGGCTTAAGAAGCCTTCTTGACGGCTATATCCCACCGCTTCTGGATATGAATAAGATCGATGCCAATGAGGTGGTTAAGGACGAAGATGCCTTTATGACCGTCAGGGCCCTGATAGAGGAAGAGGGTATATTTGCCGGTATCTCATCCGGTGCGGTCGTATATCAGGCTATAAAGATGGCCAAAAGGATGACCCACGGCAATATTGTTACTGTCCTGCCTGATGGCGGATGGAAGTATTTAAGCGAGAAACTTTGGACGGAAGATGCAAAGGTAATTAGTCAGAGATACACGGGGCCTCTATGGTAGCAGGAGGAAAGAGGGAGAGTAAGACAATGTCAAATGACAAAACCCAAAGTTCAAAATTTATTTGGCATTTGGATTTTGACATTTGAACTTTTATTATTTAGCTTATCTGGAACAACTCATTCAGGGCGAATCATATTTTTTGATTCTGTAGGGAGGTGGCATGGCAAAGAAAAAATACGTATATTTTTTTGGAGATGGCAAGGCTGAAGGAAATGGCAGACAGAAGGATCTCCTCGGAGGCAAAGGCGCGGGCCTTGCCGAGATGACAAGCATCGGCCTGCCTGTCCCGGCCGGGTTTACCATAACAACCGAGGTCTGTGCCCTCTATTATAAAACTAATAAAAAATATCCCCCCGGGTTGGATAAGGAAGTCTCGGCGAATATTGCGAGGCTTGAAAGGCTTGTCGGAAAAAGGTTAGGTGATGCAGATGACCCCCTTCTTATCTCTGTCCGTTCAGGGGCTGCAAGGTCGATGCCGGGGATGATGGATACGATCTTAAATTTAGGGCTTAATGATAAATCCCTTGAGGGTCTGGCAAAAAGAACAGATAACAGGAGATTTGCCCTGGATGCCTACCGTCGATTTATTGTGATGTATGGTGCAATTGCGATGGGCATCCCGAGGGAGGAGTTCGACCACGAATTTGAGTGGATAAAAAATACCAGGACAAGACAGAGGCTGAATAAAACAAACAATAAGATCCTTGATACAGATGTTAATGAGAAGGAACTTGAAGAACTGATATTCCGCTTAAAGGCCGTTTACAAAAAGCATACAAAAAAGGATTTTCCTCAGGAACCCAAAGAGCAGCTCTGGGGTGCCATCAATGCTGTTTTTGGTTCATGGATGGCTGAAAAGGCCGTCACGTACCGCCGCGTAGAGAAGATATCAGGTCTCCTTGGCACAGCAGTAAATATAGTCCAGATGGTCTTTGGAAACAAGGGTGAATCCTCAGGCACCGGCGTCTGTTTTACGAGGGACCCGAATACAGGGGAGAATACATTTTACGGCGACCTGCTTATGAATGCCCAGGGTGAGGATGTTGTTGCAGGTATCAGGACCCCGCTCCATCTGAGCGACTTGAACAAAAATATGCCGAAGATATATTCCCAGCTCTGCACTGTACGAAAGAAGCTCGAAAGGCATTACAAGGAGATGCAGGATATTGAGTTTACTATGGAAGAGGGGAGGCTTTACATCCTCCAGTGCCGCTCTGGTAAGCGTTCGCCTGGCGCGGCATTCCGGATCGCCGTTGATATGGCCAGGGAGAGGCTGATAACAAAGAAAGAGGCCATATTAAGGATCTCTGACAAGGAGATTGAGGGACTCTTCTATCCTGTTATTGACCCGGCCATTTCAAGGGAAGAGTTGAGCAGGCACCACTTTGCAACAGGTATTGCCGCTGTCCCAGGCGCTGCCTGCGGTAAGATCGTCTTCAGCGCAAAGGATGCGGAAGATTGGGCCGCCAAGGGCGAAAAGGTAATCCTGGTAAGGAAGGAGACAAGCCCCGAAGATGTCGGCGGTATGCATGCTGCACAGGGGATATTGACTGCAACAGGCGGCAAGACCTCCCATGCGGCAGTTGTCGCCAGGGGGTGGGGAAAATGCTGCATCGTAGGGTGTGAGGAGCTTGTTGTAGACTATACCAACAAGAATATGACAGCAGGCAGGATGGTATTGAGGGAAGGCGATGAGATAACCATTAATGGCTCTACCGGCGAGGTATTTCAGGGCAGTATGAACCTTATAAAGCCTGAGCTGCCGGATGCATATTATACACTTATGAAGTGGGCAGATGCTGAGAGGAAATTAAACGTCAGGGCGAATGCGGATACCCCTTATGATGCTATCAATGCTGTAAGGCTTGGCGCAGAGGGTATAGGGCTTTGCAGGACAGAGCATATGTTCTTTGATACAGAGGAGCGCCGCCTCGCAATCCAGGAGATGATAGTTGCCGGAGACCTTGAGACAAGAAAGGCAGCCCTTTCCAAACTGCTTCCATTTCAGAGAGAGGATTTTAAGGGAATTTTCAGGGCAATGGACAGAAAGCCCGTAACCATTAGACTTATTGACCCGCCCTTGCATGAGTTTGTGCCTCACGCAGAGAAGGAACAGCGTCATTTGGCTGATAAGATAGGCGTTTCTTTTGAGCAGGTCAGGCGTCGGGTTGAGAGGCTCAACGAGCTAAACCCAATGCTGGGACACAGGGGATGTCGGCTTTGTATAACATATCCCGAGATACTCGAGATGCAGGTAAGGGCTATTATTGAAGCGGCATGTGAATGTGCAAGAGACGGGGTCAATGTCCATCCGGAGATAATGCATCCGCTTATTATAGATAGAAAGGAACTGAAGATACTTGAAGAAAAAACAAGGGAAATAGCAGATGCAGCAATTAGAGAATCAAAGAAGCGATACCCCCGGATAAAGGTCAAGTACCTGGTGGGTACGATGATCGAGGTCCCAAGGGCGGCCCTGCTTGCAGATAAGATAGCCGAGGTTGCAGAGTTCTTCTCCTTTGGCACCAATGACCTTACGCAAATGACACTCGGAATGTCACGCGATGATGCAGGAAGGTTTCTCACAGATTATGTGGATGAGAAGAAGGCGGGTATTTTGAGATACGATCCATTTCAATCCCTGGATCAGGAAGGCGTCGGTATGCTTATAAAGATTGCCATTGAAAAAGGGAGGAAGGGGCGAAAGGGACTGAAGATAGGTATTTGCGGTGAACATGGGGGAGATCCTGCATCTGTGGAATTCTGCCATAGGAGTGGATTTGATTATGTCTCCTGTTCTCCATACAGGGTTCCGATCGCCAGGCTTGCTGCCGCACAGGCAGCGCTAAAAGAAAAAATGGATGTTACAAGTAACAAGTGAAAATGTCATTCATATCGGCCTCCTCTATGTATTAAACTCTATTTTGCTCACCTAAATCCTCTCCCTTTCAGAGGGGGAGGGGTAAGGTGAGGGGACATCAGGCATGGCCATAGTCCTAAGAGCACTGAATCGTATTTCAGACTTAATTCGGTATTATATTCTGAAAACAATAGCATCTCCCCAGTTGTCCTTCGTCCTATCTTTCCTTGGCTCACTCTTCCTGACAAAAGAACTGCTGTATGGCTTTTTCGATCATATTTTAACCTCCGTTGCGAATGGCCAACACATAAGACTATCCGCTCTTGTTATTCTCCTCATTTACTGGTCCTTCTTCTTTGTGATGGCGTTCGTCATCTTTCGGATTACCCATACAGATGACTTTATAAGGAGGCTGACGCTGAGGGTGATAAGGCTGCCGAAGACCTACTTCCTCTTTATCTATGCATTCATCAAGTCTCGGGTTGATGTAAATGCGACCTGGCAATCTCCCAAGAGGTTCTTTGACGAGCTAAATGATTTATTCGAAATGGGACGTGAGCTCTTTGCCCTTCCTCACAAAAGGTCAATAACCTTTCTTCTTGGTATCAGTTACATAGACGTAAAAAACACCTTAAATGTGCTGCAAACGGACTTGGATTCACTTAGGCAACTCCCAGGAAGTGCAGCAGCGGTCAGCGCGGCAATTCAGGATGCAAAGAGCAACTTGGAAGGGCCGCTCACGAAACCTATAAAGTACCTCGACTCTAAGAGGAGTAAGGCCTCATTCATACATAATTCGTACCTTGATAACTTGGCCTTTCTCCTGGACCTAGCCAGGGAACCGTCATTTGAAACCGCCCTTAGGCAGTTCAGCGGGGCATTGAGCAACATCGCTACCCGGCTCGGTGGGGAAGCCGCAGGAGGCTTTGGTGTGCCCAAGACCTGTTTGCACATTCGGGATGAGGCATTAGAGATATTGGAAGTATTTGAGGAGAGATGTAAGGCAAGGATAGGGTATCCGCTCTTTACCTTCATCGACAAAAAGACCAATAATGGATTGACAGGGGTTATGAATCACCTCAGGAGTCTTAATGCGACTATGCCTGTTGGGAGCCTTAACACACAACTACGGGCCTTTTTAACTGCGATTGTCACTGTGTTAGGTAGCTTCATGAACACGCTCAACATATCGAGAGTACATTTTGACAACGCCCTATCACAACTCAGTAAACCCGCCTTCTCTTCAGGGTACGACCTGATCTGTCTATACGGATTTAGCAATACGGTTACTAGTGTGTTAGAAAAAACTATTAGACATAATGCCGACAGGAGGTTTGTCGAAATTATTATGCTCAAGACTGATAAGAAAGCCACGACCTCATCTGAAGAAAATATGATGAGAGATGAACTTCTAGAGAGATCATTTTCCAATCTGACAATCTATTCATTCCAGGATCTATTAGCAATTCAACGATTCTCAAAGAGGATAAATTTCATGCTAGGTTTCGAGGTAATTAATCCGGAAAACAAAAAAGCTATTTTTCATTTCGGCGCCGGACAGTTGCTACAAACCCTTACAAGTCGATTGATCGAATTGGGGAACGAGGTCAAAGTGCAATTAGTAGGTGCAACGTATAAGGAGATTGACTTCGATCTACATCATCCGGAGATTGAGCATTCATCTGTGTTTGATTGGAGTGACGCTCTGCATTGTAGATATATCAACGAGCACCAGTTGGTCTTCTAAAGGATAGCAGAGGGGATGAGGGTCAAACCTTCAAAATTCAATTACTTCAATGTTATGCTCGAACTTTTTTGAGATGAAAACATCTTATAATCGGGGAGTGAAGAAAGAAAGGTAGGAGTGAGAAAAACCAAAAAGTGAGGTCCAGAGCTTTGTGTGCGCATGCAGACAATCCGATCTCTTTAAGTGATAAACAAAAGATAAAGGGGTGATAAGAAATGAAGTCAAATCATTGCTGTCCAAATTAGCCGAGTTTGAATTTTTGGACCATTGATTTTCTTTAGTATTTGGACGGGTTGGGCGCCCTTTTAAGATTAGGCCCCCTGTTCTGCTGTCCAAATTACACATAACCAAAGACCTCCTGCTGGGG
>JACRHA010000160.1 GCA_016234185.1 Nitrospirota bacterium | reverse complement strand
TTGTCATTCCCGAGGTAGTAATCGGGAATCCAGTCTCTTTAAGAAACAAAGAAGCTCTGGATTCCCGCCTAAAGACTGCGGGAATGACGCTCAAGACACCCGAAACATATGTAAAGAAGCGTTGGACTCACTACACTAGGGACGACAGGGACAGAACGTAATCAGGGTTGCGCCTTCACCCTGGCCCGCTACCTGCCAAGACAAGAGAAGTACTTTGGTTGCGGGAGCACTGATATGTGATAAGTCATGGGGGCAGGTCTCGCGATATAAGATGTGAAGCAAGATCTATGGCCAGACAGTTAAGAGTAGACTACCCTTAAGCGCCAGCCTATTCATATAAACCGATTGTACTGCATAGAATCGATTCTTGCAATCTATCCTTAGGCCAGGTTCTTGAGGTTTTCACCCTTTTCTGTTATGTTAGGCATACAGAATTTCCTTCTTCGTCTTAGATAGCATAATATTGAAAATAAATCTGACCCCTATTTTCAGGAATATATAATGAGCCAGTTTAAACTATATATTGAATACGAAGGCACCCGCTTCAGAGGTTGGCAGATCCAGAAGAACGCCCGTTCTGTTCAGGGTGAATTGAGTTCTGTGATTAAAAAGGTCTTTTATCCGGCCGAGATTGATTTTCAAGGCTCCGGCAGGACAGATGCCGGGGTTCATGCGCTGAGGAATCTGTCGGCGGATATTTAATTGATGCCATGGTCAATTATAGATTTTAGGAGTAAGGCTGGGACTGGCTTATCTAGTCAGATTCATTGCGAGATGGATATAAATAAAAGAGGCAGGGTCTTATACCAATTCGCATTCAACAGGATACCAAGGCGGCGAGGAGGCATGAAGAAGGCTGAGGCTGAGGTTGAGGCTAAGAAGTTCCTAAACCTTAACCTTGACCTCAACCTGTTTTTTCCAGGTAGCCGAATGAAGGCAAATTGGTATTAAATATTGCCCATAGAGGTGCGTCCGGTCATGCGCCGGAGAATACCCTGGCCTCGTTTTGCAAGGCCATTGAACTTGGCGCCGACATGATAGAGTTTGATGTCCATAGATCAGTAGACGGACATCTTGTAGTTGTTCATGACAGGAGGCTTTCAAGGGTCGGAGACAAGAGGTGGGCCGTAGATATGATGACGCTCGAAGAACTGAAGACCATTGATGTGGGTTCCTGGTTTGGGAAGGGATATGCGGGCGAAAGGATACCAACCCTGAGGGATGTCTTAAAGCTTACCAAGGGAAGAATAGAATTAAATCTCGAAATAAAGAGCGGAGGCAGCCCATATGCCCTGATTGAAAAACCGATCATAGCCCTTTTAAGGGAATATGGGATGTTGGACAAGACACTGGTATCCTCTTTTGATTATACATATCTTGAGAATATCAGGGAGGCTGAGAAATCGGCAAGAATAGGGTTGTTGGTTGATAAAGGGGGTTTTAAGGCTGGTCTTAATAAGGCGCTATCTTTATATGCAGAGGCGATCAATATAACCGATAAGATCTTATCAAAAAAGGTTATAGAGATGGCAAAGGCGGAAGGGCTTAAATTGTATGTTTATACTGTAGACGATGCGGCTGACATGGAGAGGTATATAAAGATGGGAGTTGACGGTATATTTACAAACTATCCTGACAGGCTTGGAAGGTTTCTTTCTGTGCGCGAGGCATAGCATATTTAATCGAAAAAGGCAGACGTGTGAAAATTTTTATGCGACACCTTTAACAAAAAAAGACTTACTATAAACTTCTCGATCATAAAAATTTGAATACGTCTGCCTTTTTCGATATGAAAAACAAAAATCACTTGAATATCCTCCCTTCCTCATGTTATTTTAACTAGTATATTTACTTTAACCGGGCCATAAGGCTCAAGGAGGAGAAGAGATGATTAAAGAGAAGGTAATGGCAGCCCTCTCAGGTATCAGGCCGGCGCTTCAGGCCGATGGCGGGGATATAGATCTGATAGATGTATCTCCCGATGGTATTGTCAAAGTAAGGTTAACCGGGGCGTGCTGCGGCTGTCCGATGTCTCAGGTTACACTTACGCGCGGTGTTGAGGATCGTCTGAAGTCGAGCGTACCGGAGGTAAAGAAGGTAGTGGCAGTAGACTAATAAGATCAAGGCTCTCCTCATATCCTGATCTGCTATTTTCCGGGCAATAAGGGAGTTAATTTGCCTAAAAGAGAATCAATAGTGCCTCCCGAAGCGAATTCCAGCAGATCCGGGAGAGCGGATGAGATGGCGAAGAGATGTTGTTCAATAAGGAGCGGCCTTGTAAATGAGAAGATATATGCTGACCTTAATGAGGGGCCTGCTACTGGAAATGATCTTTGGCGCATCTCTCCTGAGCCCTTCTGGATCTCAGAAGAGGATCATCATCGCCTGGTAAAACTGGGCAATGCCCTGCTCTCCTTCTATGAATCTTCCAACCGACTATATTTTGAGAGCATAGACGGGAAAGCTCCGTCCTGGGTAGCCGGATATCTTGACCAGGGAAAACCTGATGCTGTCATCAGTTACGGGAGGATGAACAGGTTTAGATCCCACCTCCCTGGGGTGATAAGGCCTGATATTATACTTACAGATGGCGGCATGATTATTACGGAGCTGGACTCAGTCCCCGGGGGGATAGGTATCACCGGGGCCCTTTGCAGCAATTATTCATCCCTTGGTTTTAAGGTTACCGGGGACGCAAATGGGATCGTAAATGGTTTTGCAAGGATGGTCAGATCCTTTGCCGGGAGGGGAGACATCTCTCTTGCCATAATAGTTTCTGAGGAGTCTGCCTCATACAGGAAAGAGATGAGATGGCTTGCCTCAGAGTTAATGAGGGGTGGGTTTAATGCCTATGCAATTGCGCCTGGCGATGTCATATTTACCGAAGAGGGGCTATTTCTTGATACTGAAGGCAGAAAGATAAGGATCGATGTTGTATACAGATTTTTTGAGCTGTTCGATCTTAAGAATATACCAAAATCAGAACTTATTATCTATGCCGCCAAGAAGAAGAAGGTACTTGTAACGCCGCCGCTTAAGGCGTTCCTGGAGGAGAAGATGCTGATTGCCCTCTTTCATCATCCTCTTCTGAAGTCATACTGGATCCGTGGGCTCGGTGAGGAAGCATTTGGCATCCTTTCCTCCCTCTTTCCCAGGACCTGGATCATGGACCAATCCATTGTCCCTTCCTATGCCGTTATTCCTGATCTTTATATTGGCGGGAGACCTGTGTCAGACTGGAGAGCAATCGGCACGGGAACGCAGAAGGAGAGGCGATTTGTTATTAAACCCTCAGGATTCTCAGAGCTGGCCTGGGGTAGCAGGGGGGTAACTGTGGGGCACGATCTGTCTGAGGAAGTCTGGTCGAAGGGCATAGATGGCGCCCTTAAGTCCTTTCCTCGAAATCCCTATGTCCTTCAGGAATTTCATAAGGGTAAGATCTACGAGTCATCATACCTTGACCAGGTTACCAATTCTGTTATGACAATGGAGGGGAGGGTCAGGCTTTCGCCATATTATTTCGTAATCAATGGGAAGGCGGAACTGGCCGGGATCATGGCAACGATATGTCCGAAAGACAAGAAGCTGATCCATGGAATGATGGATGCAGTTATAGTCCCGTGCGGTTCATCTGTGACAATGGGATCTGCATGATTAAGCTCTATCAGCTTGAGGGCTGCTGGTATTGCCGGATGGTAAGGGAGAAGCTCGCGGAGCTTGGAATAATTTACGAGAAGATCGAGGCGCCGGCAGAAAGGGAAATGCGTCAGGCGGTATTTAAGGTGTCGGGTCAGTATCTGGTTCCAGTGCTACATGACGGGGACACAATTTTATCTGATGAAGATGAGATAATCGAGTATCTGGAAAGGGTCTATGGAAAGGGAGGGCAGGGATAATGGAGGAATGGAAGAGACTCCTTCGGGAAAGCATCACTACTGCGGAGGGTCTTGCCGGATATTTAGATGTAGATCAGGATGAGATAAGGGATACGGTCCGGAGATACCCCATGAGGATAAATCCCTATTTCCTGGGCCTGATAAGGGAGAAGGGCGACCCCATAGGTCTCCAGGTAATACCTGACAGAGAGGAGATTGAAGACAGGGTATGCATCGAGGACCCGTTAAACGAGGAGGGTGATAGCCCTGTCCCCAACATCGTCCATAGATATCCTGACAGGGTCCTGTTCCTGGTTGCAACCCAGTGTCCGGTCTATTGCAGGTTTTGTACAAGGAAGAGGAAGGTCGGCACACCCAGGTTTGTTACGTCATCTACAATCCAGACTGGGATTGACTATATAAAGGGAAATAGCGGAATCAGGGATGTGATCCTCTCCGGGGGTGACCCTCTTCTCCTCGTTGACAACGAGATAGAAAGGATCCTGGAGGCCCTAAGAAGGATTCCCCACATCGAGATAATTAGGATTGGAACAAGGGTGCCATCTGCCCTGCCCCAGAGGATAACCAAGGGGCTGTGTAATATCATTAAAAGATATCACCCTGTCTATATAAATATTCATTTCAACCACCCCGATGAGATTACAGAAGAATCAAAATCTGCATGTGAAATGCTAAGCGATGCCGGTATACCGCTTGGAAGTCAGACGGTTCTCCTTAAGGGTGTAAACGATGACCCGGACATAATTAAAAGGCTTATGCAACGGCTTCTGGCTATCAGGGTAAGGCCTTATTATATCTATCAGGCAGATCTTACGCTCGGGACCAATCACTTCAGGACAGATGTCGGGACAGGGATAAGGATAATGAAGAACCTCATGGGATTTACAAGCGGACTTGCAGTCCCCCATTATGTTATAGATGCCCCTGGCGGCGGCGGAAAGATAGCAATCCTTCCTGATGATAATCTGGTCTATATAGATAATAAGATTGTTATTATGAGGAATTATACGGATAAAACCTATTCGTATCCGCAGGCAATCGACCTGAATGAACCTTGCGTGCAAAATGTAAGCAGACAGGGGGAAGAGATCAGGGTACAGGGTACAGGGGGTAGGGGGTAAAACCCTACACCCTTTTAAAATAGGTAGGATGGTGAGATGAAGATGGAGGAATCGAAGGTAAGACCCTATAGGCAGCATATCTTTCTCTGTGTAGATTCATGCTGCAGGGAGAAGGGTTCGGAGGGGATATTCAGTGCCTTATCAGAGGAGCTGAAAGTGAGGGGCCTCTCAAATGATGTAATGATAAGCAGGTGCGGATGTCTCGATCAGTGCGAGTCAGGCCCGATGTTGATCATATATCCGGAGGGAACATGGTATCATAATCTAAAAAAAGAGGATGTCCGGAGGTTAGTTGATGAACATCTTATAAAGGGGAATATATTGCCTGATCTGGTCTATCACAGGGTATCAGGCATTGGCGGATCCTCTTGTAACTGATAGCCCTCTTAAAATATTCAGGTAATCAAAAGACCTCATTTTATTAAGAAATTATTAAGATTTCATAAAATTCTTGTAAAAATATCTCAAAAGTTGTATAAGAGTATGGATGTAATACGTGTATTGCATTCCGACAAAGAGAATACTTCCATTCTAAAAAGATAGACAGGATTCTGCTTATATGGACAAGCGGATAGTCGTCGTAGAGGATGAAGAGAAGATAGTAACCATGATTATCGCCTCTCTCGAGCGGGAGGGTTTCAGTGTAAAGTCTGCCCATGACGGGATATCAGGTTTGCGGATGGTCAGGGAAGAGGCCCCTGATCTTGTGATCCTTGACCTTATGCTGCCTGGGCTTGATGGATTTGAGATCTGCAAGAATATAAGGATGGATCCGAGGATGGCCTCTACCCCAATAATTATCCTGACTGCCAAGACAGAAGAATGTGACAGGGTCCTGGGTCTTGAGCTTGGGGCTGATGATTACGTAACAAAACCCTTTTCCCCCAGAGAACTTGTGGCAAGGGTGAAGGCAGTACTGAGGAGGACCAACTGGAAGAAAAATACAGGTGTTAAATTCTATTATAAGGGCCTGCTGGTAGATACTGAGGCCTGTGTTGTGAAGGATGGGGAGAGGGAGGTAGAATTAACCCCGAAGGAGTTCGGACTCCTTGTGTGTCTCCTAAGAAATAAAGGGCATGTTATGTCACGCCAGATGATACTTGATAGTGTCTGGGGCCTGCCGGCATCTATAACAACAAGGACGGTTGATGTCCATATAAGGAACCTTCGCGAGAAGATACCTTCCTTGTCCAGCTTAATAGTGACGGTCAAACAATTTGGGTATAAATTGAAGGATCAAGAGTAGGGGCAAAAGATCGTTTGCCCTCACTCCTGATTCAGGGGGAATAATGGTGTTCAGGTATCTTTCTTCTTTCTTTCTGATCCTGATTCTGGCCGCTGTCTCATATGCCATGCTGCCGATGGGGCATGAGGGTGCAAGATGGGGTATGAGTGTTGATGAGCTAAAAAGGATATCAGGTGATCTTGTTCAGGCCGATAATAGACATAAGTTTTACTTTGGTGAGCATTTTGAGACAGAGCCTGATGTATATTACAGAGAGAAGGGTAAGGAGGAGAGGGTCGAGTACTACTTTTACAAGGGAAGACTGTACAAGATATTTATCATCTATGACAGAGAACTCTATGAGACATCCTTCTATGAAGACCTTATAAAAAAGGCGAAAGATAGTTATGGCGCTCCAAAGGATGTCTTTGAGGAAAAAACCTTCGGCCTAAGAATATTTCATGCCCTTTGGGATGATGGTGAAACAACGCTCGATATAAGGAAGGGCGCCGGTTTTATATTCCAGGTATTAGCCCAAAAGTCTGTTGCATCAGAAAAAGAAAAGGCAAAGAAAAAGGGGAAGGGGATCTAGGTGGACCTCGATTTTACAGAAGAGCAGAGGATGATCCGTGAGATGACAAGGAAGTTTGCCGAAGAAGAGATTGTCCCTTCTTCAAGAAGAAATGATATAACGGAGAACTTCCCCAGGGAGATTATAAATAAGATGGCCCGGGTTGGTCTGCTCGGAGGACCGGTCCCGAAAGAATATGGTGGATCTGATCTGGATTATATCAGCCATGCAATAGTTACTGAGGAGATAGGCAGGGCAGACTCCTCTGTTAGAACAACTATCTCTGTCCAGATCTCCCTCGTAGAACTGACTATCCTACGGTGGGGGAGCGAGGAACAGAAGAAAAAGTATCTCCCGCAGTTATGCAGCGGCAGGATGATAGGCTGTTTTGGGCTTACCGAGCCTGACGCGGGTTCTGACGCAGCCAATCAATCGACCTCTGCGAAGAAAGAGGGGAGTGAGTGGATAATTGATGGAAGGAAGATCTGGATTTCAAATGGAGATTTCGCAGACATAGCGATTATCTTTGCCCAGACCGACAAGGAGAAGGGGTATGAAGGCATAACGGCATTCCTTGTTGAGAAGGAGACGCCCGGTTTTTCAACGCGGAGGATAAGCGGAAAGCTTGGTCTTAGGGCCTCTGATACAGCGGAGCTTATCCTTGATGGGTGCCGGGTATTGGCCGGATCTATGCTTGGAAAGGAAGGGGAGGGGTTTAAGATCGCCATGTCAGCGCTTGATAACGGGCGCTATTCGGTTGCTGCCGGATGCGTAGGGATAATCCAGGGATGCCTTGATCTATCATCGAGATATGCCAGGGAGAGGAGGCAGTTTGGAAGACCCATAGGTTCCTTCCAGCTTGTCCAGGATATGATAGCAAGAATGGGTGTGGATCTTGAGGCTGCGAAGCTCCTTGTCTATAAGGCAGGCCACCTGAAGAATAAGGGCCTGCAAAGCACACTTGAGACCTCCATGGCAAAATATTTCGCCTCAGAGGCTGCGGTAAGGGCCGCCACTGATGCCATCCAGATATTCGGGGCATACGGTTATTCTGATGAGAATCCGGTAGAGAGATATTACAGGGATGCCAAGGTGGCAACGATATATGAGGGGACATCCCAGATCCAGAAGCTCATCATTGGAAGCCATATCCTGGGTATCAAGGCGTTCACATGAACAGGAGTCAGGAGACAGAATACAGGAGTCAGAATGAAGATTTATTCTGTATACTGTATTCTGTATTCTAATTCGCATTCAACAGGATACCGACGACGAAGCCAACGCAGGTAGCAGAATGAAGGCAAATTGGTATTAAAAGATAGTGGCAGCTACATCATTATATTATATGTAAAAAAGGCAATCATTGTTGACGTAGGAAAGATCGGAAGGATAGATTTCAAGAAGGGTTATTATCTTTATGTGGGGTCGGCAAAGACAAATCTTGCAAAAAGGATCGAAAGACATAAGCGAAGGAGAAAGAGGCTCTTCTGGCACGTAGACTATCTGCGAAAGGAAGCAGATTTTTTTGCTGCCCTCCCGATCCTCTCGAGCGTCCCCCTTGAATGCCATATCGCAAAGAGACTAAAGGGCATAGCAGATTGGACTATAGATCGATTCGGGTCATCAGACTGCTCCTGCGAGACCCATCTGTTCGGCATGCATGAAGACCCGCTCAAATCATCCGCCTTTATTGATGCACTCCTATACTACGGTATAGACCAGTTTGAAGAACACTTGAAGATTAGGGAGGAAGGTTGATATTGGTAGATGTCGGTTTATCCGCGCTTGTGGGGAACACGTCCACGCCCCCGCACGGGGGGGCAACGAATCTATTTACTGAGATGTTGCCATAGGGATCAAATTTTGACTTATACTTCTCCTAAATCCTCGGCAATAAGCCTGAATTGCTCCAATGCTGACTCAAGGTCTTCTGCGATCTCGCGGGCGATGACATCAGGCTCAGGAAGGTTTTCTGAGTCTTCAAGGCTTTCGTCTTTAAGCCAGAAGATGTCGAGGCTTGCCTTGTCGCGGTCTAACAGCTCCTCATAGTCAAATGCCCTCCAGCGTCCGTCAGGGTTCTCCTCAGACCATGTCGGTTTTCTGTTATGCCGGTTTTCAGGGTTATAGCATTTGACAAACTCATCAAGGTCGCTTCTCTTCATTAAGAAGGCTCTGCCAGTCATAACCGGATGGGATAAGGCTTTTCTGATTATATGGAGGCTTTGAGCGCTCATCAGCCATCTTGAGGAACAGGAGATATGTGAGTTGCTCAACATAATCCCCGTAACTCATCCCATCGTCACGGAGGACATTGCAGTAATTCCAGAGTTTTTGAACGATAGCTGCTGAAGTCATAAAGGTACCCCGCCTTTTTCTTTATACGCCCGCTTACCGGAAATTATACAAAGCGTCTCAGTCCATTCTTTCCATACGATATCAAACTCCGGCAGATCTTGGAGCATCGGTCCCATGCGATCTCGCCAGACCTTCTTGTTCCATTCCCTGAGATTATCGGACGTCAGGCCCGCAAGATCAGGCTGTATTTTTCTGATGCGGCACTTCTCTTCAAAAAGCGGCCGCAACTCAGTCCATGTAAAACGGTCTCCTGCACGGCACAGGATATACCATAAATCGTATATATCTCTTGGCCTGGGCCATTTTTTCTGCTGCTGGAGAAGAGAGCGCATCTTCTCTGCAAC
>JACRHA010000155.1 GCA_016234185.1 Nitrospirota bacterium | reverse complement strand
TGAGTCTGATCTCTCCATAATCATCTGTCTTAGCTCGTCATCCATCAATAGTATCTCGTATATACCTATCCTTCCCTTGTAACCCCTGTTCATACAGCTTGGACATCCTTTAGCCAGGTAGAGATTAGCATTACCTATATCATCCCTTTTTATTGAAAGCCTTAAAAGCTCCTCTTCGCCCGGAACATAGGCCTCGCGGCATTCCATGCAAAGGACCCGTACAAGTCTCTGTGCGATTATGGCAACCATTGCTGATGATACCAGAAAAGGCTCAATCCCCATGTCTACCAATCGGGTTATGGCCCCTGATGAATCGTTAGTGTGCAGCGTGGAGAATACCAGGTGTCCTGTCAGGGAGGCATGGATTGCTATCTCTGCTGTTTCCATGTCCCTGATCTCACCCACCATGATTACATCCGGATCCTGCCTTAAGATAGACCTGAGTCCATTTGCAAAGGTTAGATTTATCTTGGGGTTAACATGCATCTGGCCGACCCCATTTATCTGATATTCGATAGGATCTTCGATTGTAATTATGTTCTTGTCGGGTGAGTTTATCCTGTTTAAGGCTGCATATAGGGTTGTTGTCTTGCCGCTTCCTGTTGGGCCTGTTACCAGGATTATCCCATGGCTCATATGTATCAGCCTGCTTATCTCTTTCATCTCCTCCTTCGAGAGGCCTATATCTTCCAGATTCAAGAGCTTACTGCTCTTGTCAAGGAGACGCAGGACAACCCTTTCCCCATGGGCAGTAGGGATCACCGATACCCTGATGTCTACATCTTTTCCGGCGATCTTGAGTCCGATCCTTCCATCCTGGGGTAGTCTTTTTTCTGCGATATCCAGGCTGGCCATTATCTTAATTCTAGATATAATGCTTGACTGGAGCCTTTTTGGCGGAGATAGTATATTGTAGAGAATCCCGTCTATCCTGTAACGGATAGATATCTCCCTTTCAAAGGGTTCAATGTGTATATCGGATGCGCCCTCTTTTACGGCCTGAAAGAGTAGGGAGTTGACGAGCCTTATTATCGGGGCCTCGTCAGTCGCCTCAAGGATATCCTCGGGCTCTTCAAGTTCGCTGGCAATCTGTCCAAGGTCCTCTCCATTCATATCTTCAATAACCTGCTCAGCGCTGTTTTGTGCCCTGTCGTAAACCTGGTTTATGCAATGTATTATATCCCGGGAAAGGGCTGCTACAGGTCTTATGTCAGACCCGAAAATAATTCTTAAATCATCAAGGGGTGATAGATTTGTCGGGTTTGAAGTAGCTATGACTACGTATCCGTTTTCCCTCTTGATGGGAAGGAGTTCAAACTTTTTTGCAAAGGCAATAGGGATGCTCGTCAGTAGTCCCTTGTCTATCCCCTCAACATCTATATGGCCAATAAAAGGGATCTCCAACTGAACACACAATGCACCGAGGAGATCATCTTCTTTGATATATTTAAATCTGACCAGGAGGTCTCCGATCTTTCCGCCCCGCTCCTTCTGTAACTTAAGGGCCTCCTCCCACTTCTCCTCCTTAAGATTATATTTTTCTTTCAATATCTGGCCGAGTGGTCTTATCATCTGGCCTCTCTCCCCGGTATATTTATCATCCCTTCGATTAGTTTCTGTCTCCTTGCGCGGTCCTCAACCCTGTTCTCATCCATAAATTCTTCCATTTCCGTACCTTTTCTCTCTTTGAGAACCTTCAGATCCTCTGAATCCTTAACAATGTAGGGTGTCAGGAAGATGAGGAGGTTGGTCTTCTCATTTTTCTTAGACTGAAACTTAAAGAGCCAGCCAAGGAGCGGGATGTCTCCCAGTAGTGGTATCTTACTTTCTGTCTTTTTGATGTCATCTTTGATAAGGCCCCCAATAACCACCGACTGTTGGTTATCCACTATAACAGATGTGGAGGCCTCCCTCTTGTTTGTGCTTGGACCGAGATCGACAAGTACGGTTTCAGTTGTGTCTACTACTGATGATATCTCCTGCCTTATGTCTAGCCTTACTCTGTCCCCTTCCAGCACCTGGGGCGTGATCTCAAGTGTAATACCTACATCCTTTCTCTCTATTGTCCGCACTGTCTGGGCCCCTGTTGCTACCGTGCTTCCTGTAGGGAATGGAACATTCTGGCCTACAACGATCTTAGCCTTCTGGTTGTCAGTGGTTAAAATCTGCGGTGTTGACAGTACATTTGTATCCGCTGTAGATCTCAGGGCCTTCAAAAAGGCCCTCACATTGGCAGTGCTGATGGGCAGGCCGGCACCTGTAATGTCTGATGCCAATGCGGCAAAGTCTTCAGGCGCCCTGTTGAATCCTCCAAGAACACCAACATTACTATTCCCATAACCTAATAGGGCATTGAGATCAGTGCCTATTTCCTTCAGTTTGTCCACGGTTATTTCCATGATCACGGCCTCCACATATACCTGACGCCTCTTCCTGTCCAGCTTTTTTATAACCTCCTTGAGCATCTCATAATCCCTGGGGGTGGCAGTTATCACAAGGGAGTTGGTGGGCTTGTCGGATATGATCTGGATGCTGCCTTCGAATTCGGCCTTTAGTGGAGACCTGCCTGGCGTAGCAGGTGTGGCAGGTTTCTGGGCCAGGACCGTTAAGATCTTTGATATCTCGTCTGCATTGGCATTCTCGAGATAGTAGACGCTTATCCTCCTTTCCGGCGGCACATCAGCAGCAGGGAGTATCTGTATTATATCGCCCGAGGGAACTGCTGAAAATCCTTTGAGTTCAAGTACAGAGAGAAACAGGGCGTATGCCGCATCAATCGATATCCTTGTGGGGGAGTAGATAGTTATCTTCCCCTTTACCCTTTCATCTATAACAAAATTCTTTCCTGTCAGTTCGCTTATAAATTTAACAAAGACCGGCAGATCTACGGCGTTAAAGTCGAGCGCTATCATTCTTTCCGCCTTTTTCTGCAAGAGGGGCTCAGACTTTAAGACCTCAGCGCCAGGACTGGAAAGAGGGATGACAGAGAGGAAGAAGGCAATGCAGAAGATAAAGACAAGAAGAGACCTATTGGACCTCATAGTCAAACGTCTCCTTCTTATTGTTTCTGATCAGGTCAAGGGTAATGCTGCTTTCGTCCTTTAATTGCTGAAAGACCTTAAAGAAACTATCGGGCTCTTTTAGTTCCATCCCATTTATACGCTGCAATACATCCCCGTTTTTAATCCCTATCTTTGCATAAAAACTGTCCGGAGTAATAGAGACTACCCTGAAACCATCGGCCTTCCCTTGTGTAAAGTTTGGCACGAGCCTGGCCTGGGTAAGGAGCTTGGGGATATTCTCAAGAACTCCGGTTATTTCTCTTTTGTCAAGCATCATCTTTCCGGAATCGGCTTTGCTTGTTAATCCCTTTCCTTCAGATTCCATTGCAGGTCTTTCATTCTCACTGAATGAAGCAGTAGAATCGTATATATCCAGTCTTTTTTGCGCCGAATTATTCGCAACGACTATAAAATTCCTTTCTATCTTCACAACCCTCACATCTCTAACTACTGCATCGTTGAGCCTGAAGAGCTGCTGCTCCTTTTTTTCCTGCTCTTCTATAATGGCATAAGGCGTTATCCCATCACCAATTATCGTACCCTGGAGCTTTATCTTGAGATCGCCTATCTCCCTGGAGGCGTTGTCAGTCTGTTTTAGTCCTTCGGGATCCGGGCTTCCCTTTGCCTTGGAATTAAAGATATTCCTCTCAATTATAGTGGAGTAATAATTCTTTTCTAATGGTCTTATTTTGCCGGCATTCCGTTCCCGGTTATTTGTGATCAGATTATATGAAGGTTCCAGTCGGGCTCCGATAAAGGTATTGACCATATCTGCAGCAAGATATGAAATTACTGCAATTACAACAAGGTTTATTAGCAGATGGTATCCCTTGGACATACTCGTTTTTAAATCCTTCCTTCTTTCGACCCTTTTAAGGTTAATTATATGACTTTTAATTATTTGTCAAATTGCTGTATAAGTCAAGGATTTTTGCGACATCCCTCCATTTTGGATCACGCCAGTTCAATAAGGAAGTGCAACACTTGGGGCTTTCAAAACCCCCGATGTTGCATGTGGGCAGATTAAAATGAAAATTCCTTACAAATTTATTTGCCTTCAAACACCTTGAGCCCTTCCAGGTAGTCCTCAAATTCTATCGGGGCTTCTATCCCAAATTCGGCCAGCAGGTCTATGGCCTCGCTTATGGAGATATCAAGTTTTTTTGCCAAACCTTCCAGTGAAAGCTTACCCATCTTGTAATGCTTGAGCATCAGAAAGTCCCAGCCATATTCAAGAAGCTCCCTCGCAATGGCGGATTTTTCCTTACCTTCAAGCCTTGCCAGCTCGTCAAGCCTCTCTAAATCACTGTCCTTCAATCTAAGACTTATAACACCCATCAGTCTCCTCCTTTTAAACGCTTAGTTGCGTCCTCTATTATCTTTCGGCTATACCTGCCATAAATAGACAGTTTTTCAAGTTTCTCCATAGCCATTGGAAGCTCCAATCTGTTTTGCGATGCAAGATTTAATAGAAAATGGATTGCGGTAGTAAATCTCTGCCCGATAACCTTGCATGCCTTTATTGTTGGGCCATCATCCACTGCTAGTGGAGCATCAAGGCTTCTGGCTAACCAGAGGGCCGCAGCCTCTCCGGTCTCTATCCTAAAATCCAGCCTAATCTTTTCAATCGCTTTAGCATTCTCTGCCTTCTTGACTTCAATTTTCCTTTCCTTGATTAGAGTCGAAATCAACATTGCATCAAAGCCTTCTTTTGAAAGGCACTCAACCTTCACCTTTTCCGGAATAATGACTTTTATTTCCTCTGTTATCTTTCGCAAAAGTTCTATTTTGGCGAGAAGAATTAGAGTTGAGGAATCAAAGACCATCTCCATGTTTACAATATACTACAATCGTAATCACTTGGCAAGTGAGAAGATGATCTTCATTTTAACGGGGTAGGAACAGAGGTAGACACCCTATCGACTTATGATCGCCGCCGGAGTTTCTCTATCCTTCAGGGTCTCAACCGGAAGGTTATCTCTATGCCAGGCCTCAACTCCACCTGCCAGGGGCCTTGCCTTTGTAATCCCATATTTTGCAACAGAAGCGCTGCAGTGGCACTCGTTGCCTCATCTGGACATGCATAATAGCCTGGAGCTAAAGAGATGCGGTATAGAATATTTAGGGCCTGCTACCCCGGAAGCGGCCAAGATGAAACCAGTTGAGATCGTCTATTGAGCATGCAAGGAGGGCCAGACCGAGACTTTCTATATAAGACCCATTTGGCCGGAACCGGCAAAACTTCCCACTGCCAGGAGAAAGGGGACAGCGGGGATAGGCACCCCTACCTGCTCTGCCAATACAACTGTGAATAAGATGGTGTTTCCATATCTGAGAAAGAATTGAAGAATAAAAACTATCTGGGAACGGATTTGGTTTCTTATCTTCCTTCAACATAAAGTATATTTGTTTTCTTTTTCAAGATCATCAACGTCATGTATATTATCAAACCTACAAAGAATAATATTGTCCATCCCAGATCTAATTCCAGTTTTCCTTCTGCAAAAATATCCCCTAGAGTATCCAGGGCTAGAAAAGATACGATTATTGCAAATAAACCTGAGTATTCCCTTTTAAGAACCGTCTTAAATGAGAATGGAAACCCCGGCTTTTGCCAAATGCTTAATCTTGGGGGAAATAGGGGTGTTTTTCCGGTCCATTCCAAGTATAAAATACCAAATTCATTTCGTAAAAATTCTTCCTCTGCAAAAATAATCCGTTCATAGTATAACCAGAATGCTAAAATGGATATAAATGGAAACCACCAGACCTCTGGAAACAATGATATTCCCAAAAAGATAATAAAATTTCCCAGATAAAGCGGATGGCGGACTATCGAATACATCCCCGTTGTATTGAGTCTTCTTGCCTTCTGTCTGCTTGTGTTTCTTCCGGATGTTCCCTCCGGGACGCAGCCAACAGTATAGCAGCGTATAATCAACCCTATAAAAGACAGGGATATACAAAAACCTTCCCAGATGTCCTCTGTAAGATCTCCGAATGCCCGCTCCAGATACTCTGAATCTCTTAAGGCAATAAGCAAGAGCGGGAAAATTAGCAAAGGCAAGTAGCTCCTCCATCTAAAAAGCCAATTGCCCTGTCTTTCTAAATCCTCTCTAAAGGCCATTTAGTTCCTCCTTTTTTTCGGAGCCTTATTCCACCGTCACGCTTTTTGCCAGGTTCCTCGGTTGATCAACGTCAGTACCCCTCAAGACCGCTATATGATATGCAAGCATCTGCAAGGGTATGGTTGAGAGTATAGGTGTGAGTATTTGATCTGTTTTTGGGATAAAAATCAGATCATCTGCCTTGGATGATATTTTATGATCGCCATTATTTACGATGGCGATTATCATGCCTTCCCTTGCCTTTACCTCCATCACATTATTCATTACCTTTTCGTAAACCTTATCCATGGGGGCAAGGACCACAACGGGCATATTTTCATCAATCAGGGCTATGGGTCCATGCTTCATCTCGCCGGCTGGATAGCCCTCTGCATGGATATAAGAGACCTCTTTTAATTTTAGGGCGCCCTCAAGGGCCACAGGGTAGTTTATCCCCCTTCCAAGGTATATGAAATCCCGGCATCTGAAATATTTCCTTGCCACTTTCAGTATTTCGCTGTCTGATCTTAATATTTCTTCTATGAGGGCCGGTATCCTGACAAAATCCGATACAAGCTCCATGCCCCTTGCCTCCGATAAAGTCCCCTTGGCCTGCCCGATATAGAGGGTGAGGAGGAAGAGGGCTGCCAATTGCGATGTAAAGGCCTTTGTTGACGCTACCCCAATCTCAGGACCTGCATGTGTATACAGGACACCATCCGATTCCCTTGCGCTGCTGCTGCCGACTACATTGCAGATAGAGATGACCTTTGCATCTTTTGATCTTGCCTCTCTAATGGCGGCAAGGGTGTCTGCCGTCTCACCGGACTGAGATATGGCTATCAGGAGGTCATCTTTGCCGATAATGGGATCCCTGTATCTGAATTCTGACCCAAGATCGACCTCTACCGGTATCCTGGCAATATCCTCGATCATATATTTGCCTATGAGGGCAGCATGCCAGGATGTGCCGCAGGCAACGATATATATCTTGTCCAGTCCCTTTATCCCGGAGTCTGACAGCTCTAAATCGTCAAGGGATACCATACCAGAATCAAGGGAGATCCTCCCCATCATGGTATTCATTATGGCCATAGGCTGTTCATGGATCTCCTTATGCATGAAATGCTTATAGCCGCCCTTCTCTGCCATCACAGGGTTCCAGGAAATATCAATGGGCTCCTTTTTCTTTGGGGTTCCCGTAAGGTCTTTTATCTCTATTCCCTGGCTGGTAATTATGGCCATCTCCAGATCGTCCATAAAGATTACCTTCCTTGTATATTCGAGTATGGCGGGGATATCAGAGGCAACAAATGACTCCCCATCCCCCAGGCCAAGGGCAATGGGACACCCATTTTTTGCGGCTATCAGCTTATCAGGTTCATCCTCATGCATAATGCATAGGGCATAAGCGCCCCTTACCTGCGATAGCGCCTTCTGTACGGCAGGCTCAAATCTATTACCCCCCTTTATGCATTCTTCAATTAGATGCGCTATGACCTCTGTATCGGTCTCAGATTTAAACTCATGCCCTTTGGCAATAAGTCTGTTCTTCAGATCAAGATAGTTTTCTATGATTCCGTTATGGACAAGGACAATCTTCCCTGCCCGGTGTGGATGGGCATTCTCCTCGGAAGGTTTTCCATGGGTGGCCCACCTTGTGTGACCGATGCCTATGTTCCCGCTGTCTTCATCAGACGCCGATGCCTCAAGGTTTATAAGCTTTCCTACAGACCTTTTTATCCTTAATGACCCGTCCCTTGTAAAGGCTACCCCGGCAGAGTCGTATCCCCTATATTCGAGCTTCTTAAGACCATTAATTAATACTGGAAGCGCCTTCCGCTTTCCGATATAACCTATTATTCCACACATCTTTTTTTCTTAACCCACCCCTTCTTATTTACCTGTTGTGCACGGCTTAGTGCAAGAGAGCCTGGCGGGACATCCTCTGTTATAGTAGACCCTGCCCCTATAAATGACCCCTTCCCGATCTTCACCGGGGCTATAAATTGGGTATCAGATCCGACAAAGACCCCGTCTCCAATGGTTGTCTCATACTTTTTTGTGCCGTCATAGTTGCAAGTTATGGTCCCTGCCCCTATATTTACCTCATTGCCTATCTTCGCATCACCAAGATACGAGAGGTGGTTGGCCTTTGACCCGGTTCCAATCCTGCTATTCTTCACCTCGACAAAGTTTCCTATCTTTGCACCCTTCTTAATTAATGAACCGGGCCTTATATGCGCGAATGGACCGATGACAGCCCCTGGTTCGATCCTTGAGCCTGTTATAACGGACGCGTCCTTTATCTCGACACCCTTGCCGATCAGAGTATCCCTTATCCTGACATGAGGGCCTATAATGCAATCCTCCCCGATCGAAGACCTCCCTTCAATCCGGGAGTAGGGATATATGATTGAGTCGATCCCGATCTTTACCTCATGGTCTATGCTTGTGTTTGCCGGATCAATGATCGTAACCCCATTTTGCATATGCAGATCTGCGATCCTCCTCCTCATGATCGACTCTGACCTTGCCAGATCAGCCCTTGTATTGATCCCTGTCACCTCTTCAGGGTCAGAGACCGATACAGTATTGATCTCCTCCCCCTTTCCGGAGATCACACCTATTATATCGGTCAGATAATACTCCCCCTGTCTGTTGTCTGAACCGATCCTGCCTAATGCCCAGAAGAGGATATCCTTCCTGAAGAGATATATCCCTGCATTTATCTCCCTTATACCCTTTTCCTGTTCTGACGCATCTGTCTCCTCGATTATCTTGATGAGCCTGTTGTTCCTGTCTCTTGATATCCTTCCGTATCCGGCCGGGTTTTCCATGATGGCAGTTACAAGGGTAACAGGAGAGCCTTTTTGTCTATGGGCCCTTATAACATCCCTGATAGTCATAACCCTTATAAGGGGAAGATCGCCATTTAAGATCAGTATGTCTCCGTCAAAGTCGGCCAGGGCATCCTTTGTCCTCTTAACTGCATCGCCGGTCCCGAGGAGCTGATCCTGAAAGACTATCTTGATCTTAGCATTCCTCTCAAGCAATTCCTTTACGCTATCGGCCTGATGTCCAACTACAACAACGATGGCCCCGGATAACCTCATCGCAACCTCAAGGGGATAGAATAGTATCGGCCTCCCTGCGATATGATGTAATACCTTAGCCTTTTTCGACCTCATCCTCTTACCTTTTCCCGCAGCGAGGATGACAGTAGCGATCCCCTTCAACTCACCTTCTCCTTTATCTCTTTTTGCTCTCCTGTCTCCGTTATATTGTCAGTTTCATATGAATTTGGTGTATAGAAACCGCCTGATATTATCATCTTCATCCCATCTTCCACAGACATGGAGAGGGGTATGATGTCGCTTTCAGGTACAAAGAGGAAAAATCCTGAGGTAGGGTTAGGGGTTGTAGGGACATAGACATTTATAACCCGCTCATTGGTAAGCCTCTGGATCTCTCCCTTTGTTACGCCGGTAATAAATGCTATTGAATATTGTCCCTTTCTTGGAAATTCAATAAGCACCACCTTCTTAAAATCACCCTTGCTGTGCATAGAAAGCGCATCAACCACGGCCTTTATGGAGGTATAGATACTGTTTACAATAGGAACCCTCCTTAGTAGTTCTTCCCAGGTCTTGATCAACTGCCTTCCTATCAGATTTGTGGCAAAGATACCGGCAAGAAGGATAATGATAAAAAGTGAGATTATGCCGAGACCAGGGATATAATATAATTGAAAATACTTCTGGAGAAGATCTCCGAGAAAGCCCTCTAATGTACGAAAAAGGGTCCTTAATATAAGGTACGTGGCCCATATAGGGGTAATAACAAGGAGTCCTGTTATGAACCACTTCTTAAGAAGATTCCTCACCTGTTTAGACATGCCGGCCAGACCTATATTCTCAATGGGTTATCTTTTTAAAGGGGCTTGCGTCGCCCCCTCCACCGGCAAAGCCGGATGGAGCCTCCCCCTCAACGCTCGCATCCGCTCGCTGTGTAGATACCTATGGGTTTACCCGTGGGCATCTACCCTCCTTAAAGGATTTCATCTTGCTGAC
>JACRHA010000156.1 GCA_016234185.1 Nitrospirota bacterium | reverse complement strand
CCCCCTGCAATCATCATCATTACATCATATGCCTGGGCAGAGAAGATATCCGGGTTCTCACCATATCTTGCCCTGTATCTGTCGGTAAACCTCCTTACAGCGGGATCAGGGCTGTCCATAAAGAAGCCATCCGTGAAGATCCCTCCTTCAACAAAGTTGCCCCCTATCCTGATCAGCTCTTCTGAGTTCCATCCATTAGTGCCGAGCAATACTAAACCCCTGACATCATAAAAGGCAAGCTGAGGGGCCAGCAGGCCTACCTTGTTGTAATCACCCGGGAGGAAAAGGGCCTCAAAGCCGGGGAAATATTCCCTCTGCTGTTTTCCTTTGACTTTAGGTTCGATTGGTTCTCCAAGCCTCCCATATTTTTTTAAATCCTCATCCTTTAATCTCTTTATCTGAGGTCCAAAATCATTTGCCTCTGGCGGATAGGCCTCAACATCTATAATCTCTCCGCCAAGCCTTATGACTGTTTCATAAAAGACCCTCATCAATTCCTTTCCGTATGAATCATCCGGGTGAATAATGGCAAACCTTCTTAGGCCAAGGTTTGTAAAGGCATATTCTGCCATAACCGCTCCTTGCACCCTGTTTGTCATGGCATCTCTAAAGAGATATTTTCCCTTTTTCGGGAGGAGGGAGGAGGTGGCCGATGGTGTTATCATCGGAATCCTTGTCAGGTCTGCCTTCTGGGCCGAATTCTCGAGGTCCTTGCTTAGAAGGGGCCCGATTACGGCAATAGGCTTATACTCATTTATCATCTCATCGAGCTCCTGCGACAGCCTCCCTGAATCTTCCTCCAGGTCCTTAATGGCCAGGCCTGGCAGATCCGGATCTTTTACCTTTTCCTCATCCCCAAGCGCCAGATTTATTCCGTTTAAAATCCTCTGGCTGAACCAACCTAGCCTCCCCTCAAGTTGGAGGACTACCCCGACGATGAATCTGTAGGACTTGATCTTCTTCTTATTTATTGCAACTAATTCCTTTGCCCTTGCTGCATAATCATGCCTCGGAAAGTTTGATATAAACCTCCTGACCTCATTTTCGACCTTATAATATTCATCTCTTGCGTTATACCGTTCGATTAATCTTATGGAGGCAAAATCACCTGGGAATCGATTAGGAAAGAGTCTTCTTATATCTTTCAGTCCTGCCTCATTAAATCCTTTATCTATAAAGTTAACGATCCTTATATCAAATAGACCCCTCTCTTCCTCTTTTAACCCATCCCTCTCCTTGATGATCCTCTCAATCGCCCTTATCTGTTCGTTCTTTTTCAAGAGGATCTCTCCGATAATAAGTGTCATCTCAAGCCTCTTAGCCGGCTCAGAGATCTTAAAGAGTTCCAGTTCTAATATTGCAAGGGCAGGCTCCAGTCTCCCCTGATCCATATATACCAGCGCCAGGTTATATCTTGCCTCGCCTATAATCTCCCTGTCATGAGGTTCGTCAATGATCTGCTGGAATATAAGCCGTGCCTGGTCAAGCTCTCTGTTTTTGAAATAGGCCTTTCCGAGGAGGAGCTGTGCCCTGCTTAATAGCGGGTCATTAGGATTGGCTGATATAAATTCCCTTAACCTGGTTATTGCACCCCCTGCTTCCCCCTTCTCCAGTGACTCCGATATGCTGGTAATAATCCTGGCGCTATCCTCCTTTTCCGGTATTGTTGTCTCGGTTTGCGTATAACCCCTTGCCGGCCACAGGAGCAGGAGATAGACAAGAAAAAAAGGGAATAAGAGGCGCAATGTCAGGGTGTAGGGGGTAGGGGGTAGGGTGTAGGGTGTAGGAACCGTACCCTGTACCCTGTACCCTGTACCCTGAAGGGGTTTTTCTAAATATAGGCTAATCTTCATGATAATTATTTGGCTATCAAGGCCTCTTGCAAAAGTCCCGATTCTGTCATTCCCGCAGAGCTTCTGAGCGGGAATCTGGTTTTAACTACTTGAAAAACCATATCCCCGATAGTTGCATTCGGGGATGACAAACAGTTTTACAAGAGGCTCATTAGTTAAAGAATAAGATATAGAATAGTTTAGAGGCTATTGTCAAGATTTTGTCAGGCTAAACTCTACTATCATCCCATTTTTAAGCCCCATTTTCTTAAAAAAACCCCCTGTTGTTTCGACCACATAGAGGGCCTTGCCTTGGTGGCCGTAGGACGGGCATGGATCCGCCTTGCATGGCGGCAGGTTCTCCTCATGATAGACAATCCTCTTTTTTTCATCAAGCCAGATTATATCTATATCAAAAAGACAGTTCTTCATCCAAAACCGGTAATAGTCTGCAACTGGAAAGATAAAGATCATGCCTTGATCAGGATCAAGATGATCCCTGAACATAAGGCCAAGTGTCCTCTTCTCCTCTGTATCAGCCACCTCGGCTCTGATCTTGGCGCCTGAGGGAAATCTGACCGTTATGTACCTCTTTTCAGCAGCAGATACAAAGGCCAGAGAGATGAAGATAAATATTGATATTAGGGTAATGGATAATATACGTCCCAGCTTAAAGCTCTGCCGGCCATTCCTTTTCACCTGAGGTTTCCTTTTTGCCCCTGCACCCTTTACGTCTCTATTACAATATGGGTATCTGTCTCTACTACACCTTTTAGGCTTTGGATCTTTGATAGAACCAGGTCTGTAAGCGCCTTGGTGTCAGGCACCTCGACAAATGCAATTATGTCCGGCAACCCCCAGCAGGGATGTACGGTCTTGATCCCCTCGATCTTAGCCAGAGACCCCACAATCTCGCCTGTCTTGCTCACACCTACTTTGATAAATACATACGCCCTTGTCTTCATGACTCCTCCGTTAAACAGGATCTGAATAATTATATTAACAGGATTGGTAAATAACTTAAAGCCCTGTTTTCATCATTTTAGTATAAGGTTAAATACTTAACAATTAAAATAAAAAATAAAAAATCCTTTACATATCAAAAAAAATGTGGTAGATTTCGCCCTGTGTCTTTTTAACACGCATGTTAATAGACACAAAAAACAGGATCTAAAAGGGAGATTTTTTGATGAGGTATAAGATATGGAAGAGCTAACGAAAACAAAGATTTTCAGTGAGCAATTAAAGACCAAAGATGCGGGAGAGGGCGAACCAAAGGAAGAGCCCCAGGATCTGTATAAGCAGATCATTACATTGGCCACAAAGATTGATCATCACCTGGCGATATATCTGACCGCCTGCTATGCCGACTGCGGCATGATCATTGATTACAGGCTTGCTGATGCCTATAAGGATCATCTTTATACAATCGTTAGTTTCCTGAGGATACTTGAAAAGGTTGGAGAAGAGGCGAGAAAGCTTGTAATAAAGGAGGTTATTGTTAAGCTGAGGGTGATCATGGTGGAGGCAAAAAAAAATCTCATAAAACCTGTGACAGACAAGCTTGATGAACCTGGCGCCCCACAGTCAAAGAACTATGATACCTTCAGGAAGGAGTGGAACAACAGGGTTGGGGAATTCCAGAAGATAGCCGGCCAGGAATATGAGAGGCTTGATTCAAGGAGCTTATTAATTGTATGATCTTACCGCGAAAAATTTGGCGCGTAAATTTGGATTGCATTGAAAGGAGGTGAAGGGGAAGGAGTATTCACGTTCTTTATATGTTAACTTGTGGTGCTGATGTGATATGTTACTTTTGTATCGATTCCGCTAAGGAGATTGTATAACTAAAATATAGAGGAGGGAGTAGATGGAAAATAGCAGAGTAAAGAAAGAGACAATGAAGAGATTGAGTTTCATAGCATTTGTAATGGTTGTTTTAGCAGCATGGGTAGCACCAGGTTATTCATTGGATACTGCCTTTGATGCGCAGTATAGGGTAAGGGCGATCTTTATTGATAATGGAACTAACTTCAATGATGACAATGCAAAAGACAGGGATTCCTGGATAGACCAGAGGTTCAGGCTCGGAATAAAGCTTACCGAGGCCCCAGTATCCGGCTATGTACAGCTTCAGTTGGGCGATGAGGCTGGTGTTAATGGGTCTCATACATGGGGAGTGAGTGCACCGACCAACACCAGCGTAATCTTCCGCCAGGCATATCTCGATTTCCCTGTTGGCCCAGTCGGTATCAGGGCCGGTAGGACATATGCAAGCCATGGATTCCTTGCAGGCGGTATGTTCGAGAATATCGCTGATAGGTATATCATATCCTATAAGGTAAGCGATGAGCTTTGGGGTAACTTCATCCATGCAAAAGCCAGGGAAAGTTCCCTTGCTACTACTTTAGCCAATGACAATGATAGGAATATCTACAACCTTGGCGCTACCTGGAAACCGAAGGCCTCTCCATTTGACCTTGGGGCCAGGATCTATTATGTGAGGGATGGGGGTCAATCCTTTACTCAGACTGGCGGAAGTTCTGCTACAGGTGCAGGCACCTGGGATGCCTTTTGGCTTACAGCCCAGTCAAATATAAAACTGAATCCAATAAATATCTATGTGTCGGCCGCATTCCTGACAGGAACTTCAACGCCTGCCACGGTAACTACAGCGAACCCTGAACTTGATCTCTCTGGTTTTGCTGGCCATTTGGATGTAAATGTTACCCAGGGCCCATTTAAGGCAGGTGTTGTTGCCGGTCTTGGCTCAGGCGATGACAAAACAACGGACAAGAAACTTGATACCTTCTTTGCACCAGGTGGCGCATCATACATCCAGAGCCACATCTTCTTCCAGAATGGTGAGAATACTTATGCCCCTAGCATCCTGAGTACCGGCAAACTTAATACGCAGAATGGAAAGCTAGAGACCCTATCCAACATTACCTGGTATGGTCT
>JACRHA010000017.1 GCA_016234185.1 Nitrospirota bacterium | reverse complement strand
TTCAATGCTTCACCAACGTATAAAAGTAATTAATTGATAAATTTAAAAGCAACAATTAAGAAAGCAACCCCAAAAACTATAACTAAAATATAATTTATTAAAACCATTTAACTATAACCATCAATAAACCTATACCCAAAACTATGACAAATAAATAATTTTGTATGGAGCCTGTCTGCAAACGTCGCATTCCACGTGCAGTTAAGTCCATAGTCGCCGAGATCCCATTCACTGCACCGTCTACAACATAGATATCAAATGTCTCTGAGATCCTGCTTTCAAGGAGCGTAATCAGACTAGATGCATTGACCAGACCATCAATGATCCAAGTATCAAAGGTCCAGAGCATATCAGCCAATCTCTTAGCCGGTTTAATCAGAAGAAACTCATACATCTCCGCTATGAACTCTTCATAGTGTGCGATGGGATTCTTGGCCAGCCACATAAATGCCTGTGCTCCTTTGCGATAGAACCAGTCAAAATCGAGGCTTATCGTCCTCTCAGGGTGGAGCTTACGGAAGAAGAGGATAAATCCCATGAGGGTAAATAAGAGGATCTGCAACGATCCTGAGAGATGTTCCCCTGTGTAAGGGTGGTACTCTACCGGATATGGCAGCAGGCGATAGAGCAAGTCAGGCCAAACCCCCAGGAGGATACATAAGAAGGCTGCCACTCCCATTCCAAAGAGCATATTCCTAATGGGATCCTTTGCCTTGATACCCCTTTCCTCTCCAAAGAAGACAATATATGGAAGCTTCAGCGTAGTCGAAAGGAATGTACCGACAGAGGCCATTGTAAGAAGCAGGAATGCCCATGAAAGGTGTGATTCAGCTGCTGCTGATAGTACCATGGATTTGCTGATGAAGCCTGAGAATAGCGGAACCCCCGAGATCGAGAATCCGGCTATCATATAAAAAAGAAAGGTCAGAGGCATGCCCCTATAGAGTCCACCAAGTTCTGTACCCTTTCTTTTTCCGGTTACGAATATCACCGACCCCATCCCCATCATCAGTAGTCCCTTGTAAAGGATATGTGTAAAGGCATGAGCAACAGCCCCGTTTATCGCGAGCTCGGTTCCAATCCCTATGCCTGTCACCATAAATCCCACCTGGCTGATAATATGATAGGCCAGTAGCCGCCGTATATCGTTCTCCAGCATGGCATAAAAGACCCCATAGAGCGCCATTAAGACCCCTAAGTAGATCAACAAGTCGGTTCCTGCAAAGCCGCGGGCGAGCACATAGACAGCTGTCTTGGTTGTAAAGGCTGACAAGAAGACGGTGCCTGCGACTGTTGCCTCCGGATAGGCATCGGGCAGCCAGGCATGAAGCGGAGGGGCTGCGGCATTTACCAGAAAACCGAGCAGGATCAGCATACCCCCTAATCCGGAAGGAGAAAAGGCGTTGAAGGCGATGCTATTAGACTGAACAGCATAGATCACAATTCCACCCAGGAGGCAGACGCCGCCAAAGATATGCATCATCAGATACCGGAATCCGGCATCCGAGGCATTCTCGCTGCTGATCGAATTTCCGGTGTCTCCTACGCCCTTTCCTCCATACCAGATCAAAAAGACCGATGAGAAGGCCATGATTTCCCAGAAAATAAATAGCGTAAAGAGATCACCTGCAAAGACTGCACCCAGTGCGCTGCCGACATAGAGATAGGCGGCAATATGGTGGCCATCATGTCTGACATGAAGGCCATATATCATTCCGATAGCGGCCATGATCGTAAATATATAACCAAAGATCAGGCTTAAGTGATCGACCCTGCCAAAGACGAGCTTATATCCCGCAAATGAGAATGTGCCATGATCTCCCTCGGGGAAGAGGAGCAGAGAGAGGAAGGCCAGTGCCGGAATACCTAGGAGGAGAAACGGTTTGGCACGCCCTTTTATAAAAGGGATCAGTGCGGAACCCGAAAAGAAGAACAGGGCCGGGTGGATCCACTCAATCATAATAATTTTCCCTCTTCATTAAAAAGATATGCCCTATGGCCTTGGACACAGAGATAATGATAATACTGGAAATCAATCCATACAGGGCTATAAAACCTGGTATCTTATCCCAGACGAAGAAGATGTGGTGCCGGGGAATCAGAAAGTCGAAACCAACCAACGCAAAACTAACATAAAAACCCCTCTTGAACTTTTCTATATTTGCCGTTGTCAAATATTTATCTAATTTCATTACCTTCATTTGAGTACCTCCTTAATAAATGTTAATAGAAAATTAGGAAAAAGCCCAAGCATCAAAGAAATGACAGCGGTCAGCATCAGAGGGATGAGGACAAAATTGTTCGGTTCCTTTATCGTGTGTTCCTCTTTGGGATGGTCTTCCTCATCAAATCCCCTTGCAGCAGCGCCCAGGCTCATAGGTCTTAGACGCAGCAATCCTTCGGGCACGTCAAAAAAGGCCTTGTATATTATCGGGACAAAATAGGCGGCATTCAGCAGGCTGCTCGTTAAAAGGACA
>JACRHA010000154.1 GCA_016234185.1 Nitrospirota bacterium | reverse complement strand
TCAGGGTGTGCCCATTGCCCTGATAACTACAGGAATACTTGCCCTGGCATTTCTCGGCTTTTCCGGGATGATCAGGGAATAAAGGAGGATCGGATGCTGACAGAGATCTTGACGCTGGGAGGTCTTGGGGCCTTATCATCCGTTGGGCTCGGTTTAGCCTCAAAGATATTCGAGGTAGAGACCGACCCGAGGGAACTAGCGATCAACGATAGCCTGCCAAAGGCAAACTGCGGCGCCTGCGGATTTGCCGGCTGCAGCGGGTTTGCTGCAGCCGTAATAAAGGGCGAGGCGCCTGTTGCAGGCTGCACTGTAGGCGGTTCATCTGTGACAAAGAAGGTAGCCGAAATAATGGGTCAGGAGACAAACCTAAATGCAGGCGAAAGGTTGACTGCAAAGACCCTTTGTAAGGGGGGATGCAATGAGGCAAATGAGAAGTTCAGATATGACGGCGTGATGGATTGCCGTGCTGCCGTACTCCTTGCGGGCGGCGCAAAATCCTGCATCTTCGGATGCCTGGGCCTAGGGACATGCGCCTCTGTCTGTCCCTTTGATGCTATTGCAATGAGCCCCGATATGCTTCCTGTCATCGATCAAGAGAAATGCACCGCCTGCGGGATCTGCGTAACGGCTTGCCCGAAGATGATCATCGAGCTTGCCCCTGTGTCCAAAGATGTCTTCGTGGCGTGTTCATCAAAGGATAAAGGGCCGACTGTCAAGAAGAACTGTTCTGTAGGCTGTATCGGGTGCGGCATCTGCGCCAGGACATGCCCCTTTGAGGCGATAGAATTAAAAGATAACCTTGCCAGGATAGATTACAGGAAGTGCACAAACTGCGGACTCTGTGCCATCAAGTGCCCAACCAATTCAATTGAGGACAGTCTCCCTGAAAGGGATAAGGCATTTATCCTTGGAAACTGCACCGGCTGTCAGATCTGTAAGAAGGTCTGCCCTGTTGATGCTATTGCAGGAGACTTAAAGAAGATACATATTGTTGATGCAGAAAGGTGTATCGGCTGTCAGATCTGCTATAGCAGGTGTCCTGTTGACGCCATAGAGATGAAAAGCGAGATGTATGTTTCCGGTTGACCTCCTGATATTCGACCTGGACGGTACACTTATAGACTCAAAAGTAGACATTGCATGCTCTGTCAATCTCACCTTCAGGGAGCTAGGCATTGAGGAAAAAAGACCGGAGGAGATATATTCCTACATCGGTGAAGGCGTAAGAAGGCTTATCAAGGCTGCACTTGGAGAGGAGAGGGAGTCCCTCTTCGATGAGGCTATAAAGATCTTCAGGGGATATTATCTGTCTCATCTCCTCGATACAACAAGCATCTATCCGGGCGTAAATGACATCCTGCAACATTTCCGGGATAAGGACAAGGCGATATCCACCAATAAGCCCATTGAATATACGGCAAAGATCATTGATGGGCTTGCCTTAAGGCGCCACTTCAAGGTCATCGTAGCCGGAAATAACGGAATAAGGCTCAAGCCTGAGGCTGATATGATAATCAAGGTCATCTCCGAACTTAATACCAGAAAGGATAAGGCCGTTATGATCGGGGATGGTGTAAATGATATACTCGCTGCAAAGGCAGCAGGTATCAGGTCCTGCGCAATAGGCTCCGGTCTCGGAAACAGGAACGCGCTCCTGTCACTAAATCCAGATTATTTTTGCGATGGGATAGAAGGGCTAAAAGACCTATTCTTTTAGATCCTGTAGGGGCGGTTCGCGAACCGCCCCTACTTCCGTTTATTTTTTGTTCTTTACTTCTCTATCCTCTCAAGATCAAGTGCAAGTACCTTCAGGTTTGTATCAAGAGATCCAACGCAGCCAGGCTTCATCTGGATATCTATGGACTTCCAGCTCCAGTCAGCAAGGTCAGTCATCGGCAGGGCATCATATGCAGACTGAATGGGTGTAGTAAAGCTGAAATTCCCGTTTCCATTACTATCGGTCCTGAATGTGTAATCCTTGTCACCGAGTCCGTATACCTTCATGTTCTCTGGATCAACCAGATAGGCCATGAATTCACAGTTGCCCGGAAGGCCCTTTGCTTCTATCCTGATATCCTGTCTGCCATGCTCATTCTCTGCGATAACGGCCCATCCTTTCGCTGAAGTATTTGGTGTCCAGGCAAATTCTTCCTGGCCCATATAGTCTGAGTTGGGTATTTCTGATGCAACCCCGCCGTAATTGATTCCATAGGAATCTAAGGGTGTTTCTACCGGGCCCTTTGCGGCATATGCTGAGATTGCGATTCCAAGTAAAAATAATGTTACTGCCAATACCCCAAATAATCTTCCTATCTTCATTTTATCTCTCCTTAAATCTTGGTGGTCCAATGTCCTGGCCACCCTGGTTTCTAATAGCATCTTCCCTAACATGCTTAAAAGATAGCACCAGATTGCGAGACTATCAACCGCTCAAAGGTATGTTTTTTTGTCCCCTACAGCAGGGAATAGTCACCATAAAGTGGTAAGAGATCCGGTGAAATTCTGAAATTGGCAGGCAGGTTCTAAACCGATTCAAATATTGGGTGTGTGTCATTGGCCTTGAGAGTCTCGAACCGGTTTCGAATGAGACGATCAGTTTCTTCCCATTTAGGCGCAGTCTCATCAGAGGTTACAGGTGCCCCTAAAGGTATAGCATTTAGGTCCTGGTCAGAGATAAAGATAATATTATTCCAGTCATATCCTTTTGAATCAAAGGTAATACAACAGGCAATAGATCTGCGATAACCTCCCTCTATTACATATAATACTCGACTACTTCCCTTTAATATAGTACCATCTGGGTATATCATAATGTTTACCTCCTCATGCCGCCTGCCTGCTTACTCTTGTTGACTTATCCTTCTTGACCATATACTTATGCAACCCTGATGCCAGACCTGAGCAGGGGGTTTAGAAATGTCTTCTATTACCCTAAAAATCCTTGCGGGACAAGCATTTGTTGGTCTTTTATTTTTTTAAAATGAGGTAACAAAAGAAAGAGGCAGACGTTTCTTTGATCTGGATGTTATCTAATTGGATAACCGGGAGATTCAATTGGATACACCTTGATTCTTCATGGGCAAGGTAAAGGCAAATTCGCTTCCGCATCCTATTTCGCTTTTAACCCAGATCTTCCCCCAATGTAGTTCTACCAGGCTCTTGGTAATGGTAAGACCCAGGCCAGATCCTTGAACCTTTTCCTCCGCCTGGCGGGAGACCTGAAAAAAGGGATCAAAGATCTTGGGCAGGTCTTCAGGGGAAATACCCACTCCATTGTCATGCACACAAACAAATGAATCCTTATCATTAAATCCTGTCTCTATGCGGATTCTTCCGCCAGCAGGGGTAAATTTTATGGCATTATTAAGCAGATTTATCATAATCTGATTTAGCTTGTCCTGATCGGCCCAGATCTTGGGGGCCTGGTCAGGGGCTATGATTTCAATGAAAAGATTTTTTTCAGCGGCAAGAGGTTTTAGTTGTTCCACCACCTCCTTTGCTACTTCTGACGGGGAAAGCTCAACAGGAGAGAGTCGTATTCTTCCCGATTCGATCGCGGAAAGATCCAGAAGATCATTGATCATACGGGTAAGGCGATCGGTATTGGATTTGATCCGTTTCAGGTAATCTTTCTGTTTATTATTGAGTCCGCCGGTAAATCCATCCAGCATATTTTCTACAAAACCCTTAATAGAGGTGAGAGGGGTCCTGAGTTCATGGGAGACAAGGGATAAAAACATTGTTTTAAGCCTGTCAAATTCCTTTAACTTTTTGTTGGATTCTTCTAATTGCCGGTTAACCCCGGCAAGCTCTCCTGTCCGTTCCTGCACCTTTGTTTCCAGGTTTTCATTCAATTCGGCAATCTGAAAATAGGCCGATGCATTGTCTATTGCAATGGCTGCCTGTGCACCGAAGGCCATCATAAGCTCCATCTCCTCTTCCGTAAAAAGCCTTGATACAAGCCGATTATCCATGTAGAGAATCCCCAGGAGGCGCTCCTTTCTTTTAAGGGGCACACAGAGGATGGAGCGCAGTCCATAGAGGATCACACTCTCATGCATCTTAAATCTGGGATCAGCCTGGGCATCGATTGTAACAATTGGCCGGCCTTCCTTCTCTACCTGCATAATAAGGCTACGGCTAAACTCAAAGGGCTTGGTACCAAGCTCCTCTTTTTCTAACCCCCTGGCAACCTTCACTTCTAATTCTCCATTCTCATAAAGGAGTAGATAACCACGCTCGGCCCCGATAACCAAGATGGCCCTATCCAGGATTTGATTCAGGAGTTCCTCCAGATCGAGAACTCCGCTAATATCCTGGCAGACCTGGAGTAGGGAGGAAAGCTTAAGTCTGGTTCTTAGTACCTGTTGCTCGCCCATCTTTACCCCTTGTATACTCCTATCCCATTTTTCAGACTTAACTTCTAATAACTGCCTCGCCTTTTCCAACTCTATTTCACTCCCCACTTCATGAAAGATGAAAGCAGATTTTTCTATATAT
>JACRHA010000153.1 GCA_016234185.1 Nitrospirota bacterium | reverse complement strand
TTCCCGCAGTCTTTAGGCGGGAATCCAGAGCTTCTTTGTTTCTTAAAGAGACTGGATTCCCGATTACTACCTCGGGAATGACAATAATTGACTTTTTTCAAGAGGTTCAATGTAAAGGGATTTATGACTCACTACACTAGTGAGACGTTTAACGCATATAGGTTGCTGTCCCAGTGGTCCCCCTGAAAGTCCAGGATGGATGCGGAGGCGGCTGTCTGTATCCATGGTATTTCACGGCCAATTCCAAATTTGTGTTTAACAGAAACTGTCGCACCGGCGCTTAAGTGGCTTAGATCCGTAAAGTCTTGATGTGAATCGTACATAAGTTCAGTAGTAAGCGCCGCCCTGGTAAAGTCTGCTAACTGATAAATCCGGCCAAAGGTAAAAGCAGGTGTTATGATATTATCATCTTTTTCGTCGGATTTGATAAAGGCATTGTTTATATTCTCTTTGTGATTAAAGCTGATCCCTGTGTCAACAATCCACTCTACCCAGTTTGCAAAGACAGGTTTAGTAAAAATTAATAGCCCCAGAACAGCGACTGTTTGAACCAAAACTGTGGCAGGCGTAAAATGACGACCTCTCACATCCATACCTCATCTTCAGATCTTCAGCTATTACTAAACTACCATTTGGTGAAAGGGATTTACTGGCAGAGATTACATCTGGAGACAGAGAAAGTCAAGAGCAGAGAATCGAAGGAGAACTAATACCGTTTCTTGCCAGTTTAACTTTAATTATGATACTCTGAGCAAAATTGGTATTTAGCAACCAGATACCGGTTTACGAAGAGGGAGAGATGACTATATATATCCTTGTATTTCTTATCGGGGCTGCCATTGGCAGCTTTCTTAATGTCTGTATATGCCGGATTCCTGCCGGTGGGTCGATAACGTTTCCTCCTTCACACTGTCCCTCCTGTAAGGCTGGTATAAGGTTTTATGATAATATCCCGATAATCAGCTATCTCCTCTTGAGGGGCAGATGCCGGCAATGTAACGCATTAATATCACCAAGGTATCCCATTGTTGAATCTATTAACGGTATAGGCTATCTGCTCCTGCTTTATGAATTTGGGCCTGGCTGGTCCCTTCTTGCCTATTCTGTGTTCTTCTCGTCCCTCATCGCACTGACATTTATAGACCTTTCTCATCAGATCCTGCCTGATCTGATTACCCTCCCCGGGATTATTGTCGGATTAATTGCCGCATCCAGCGTGTTACCGGCAGGGATGATAAATTCCATTATAGGTGTCTTTCTTGGCGGCGGCGCCTTCTATCTTGCTGCCGTGTTGAGCAGGGGTGGGATGGGGGGAGGCGATATTAAGCTTATAGCGATGATCGGGGCGTTCCTCGGCTGGAGGGATGTCCTCCTGACCATATTTATAGGCGCACTCACCGGATCTCTTGTAGGAATATTTCTCATGCTTTTTAAAGGTAAGAAGAGGAAGGATCCGATACCCTTCGGGCCATTCCTTGCTGCAGGCGCCATCATCTCAGTATTTCTCGACAGAGAAATATTTATCTGGTATGTTCATTTAAGGGGCGGATAATGCGTGAAAGGGATAGATAAGGCAAAGTTATTTCTAGTCTTATTAAGCATATTCCTGATAATACTGACTACCCATCTCCTGCTTCTTTTCGGGGAGGCCAGGAAGGGTCTGAACAGCGACATAGAGATGAGGTTAAAGCTTGCAGGGGAGATGGTCCTCCGGGAGATAGATCTCCACAGAAATGAGACCTCCAGCGATCCCTACTTTCTTTACTCCCTGGGGAACAGGCTTTCCTTGAGCAGGATCTCCATCATGGACCCCGAAGGAAAAAATATTATGGATTCTGCAGCTAGTACAGCACCCGGCAAGAGCTATACGTTGCTGGGTATATCCGGCAGTGATTTAAAAAGGGTATCTGCTGGTGAGGTAATCATCTCTTCTACATATAAGGATGAGAACGGGAGGAGTGTGAGGTCGATCTTCCTTCCATTGAAAGAGGGGGAGGGGGAGGTAAAAAATATCCTAAGGGTAAGCCTGAATCTTACAACAGCCATTGAGATGGAAAAGGCCGTGCCCACATATTACTTCCTCAGGGTCTTCGGGTTTGTTATTGTATTCGTGTTTGCCTACTATTCCCTCCGTGGTATCATAGTTTCTCAGAGAAGGGTCTCTTCCCCGGAGTCCGGGAGCGGCACAAGCGGTGAGACGGGCCTTATGTTAGATACCTTCCACTCCGTTATCCAGAGCTTAAAAGGTAAGGAGGAGGAGCTTGAGAGACTCAGGACACAGGCCGAAGAGAAGGCAGTGCACATAGAAAGTTACAATGAAGATATACTGCGCAGCGTCACAAGCGGCGTAATTACCTTTAGCAGGGAGAGGATTATTACTACCTTTAATTCTACGGCGGAGAAGATCCTGGGTATCAGCAAAGAGACGGCAATAGGGAAGACCTGCGACATCCTCTTTGGATCCGGCAAGATTACTCAAATGCTTGATTGGTCAATTGAAAAAGGAGAAGGGATATCGAGACAGGAGTTTGAACTTATACGCAGGGACAACGAAAAGATATGGGTCGGGGTCAGTACATCCCTCCTGAAGGATAGAGAGGACAGGGTAACAGGTACCACCTTCCTTTTTACAGATCTCACAGAGATTAAAAGGCTCCAGGAGGAACTTCGGTTTAAGGATAGATTGACTGTGCTCGGAGAGATGTCGGCCGGCATTGCCCATGAATTCAGGAATTACATGGGGACAGTCGTCGGATTTTCCAGGCTTCTTTCAAAAAAGATGGAGAAGGATGACCCGCGCCAGGGGGTCGTTGAGGCGATAAATAATGAGTTAAAGGATATGAACAGGCTGATAGATGAGCTGCTAAGCTTCGGGAGGAAGACGGCACTAAACCTGCAGCCTGTCCGGATCGATCAACTGATTAATAAATTGTTAATGCCCATAATTGACCAGGCAAAAGTTCCAAAACCGGATGTAAAGCTTTACATGGAAGAGGGGATTCCGGAGGTCATGATAGATGAGGTATTGATGCGTCAGGCCATCGGGAATATTGTTCAGAATGCAGTAGAGGCGATGCCTGGAGGCGGCATGCTGGAGATCAGGGTAAAGACAGGTTTGGTATTGAAGGAGATCGGCAGCAGACGGCTTGAGATCTTTATATCTGATACAGGAAGTGGTATGCCTAAGGAACGATTAGACAAGATATTCCTCCCCTTCTTTACCACAAAGGAAAAGGGGACCGGCCTTGGCCTTGCCCTTTCCCATAAGGTTATTATGTCCCATAATGGCAGTATAGAGGTAGAGAGCCAGGAAGGAAAAGGCACTGTCTTCAGGCTTTATATACCCTTCAGGGAGCAATAAAATTTTTAAGGAGGGTTGATGCGTACAATTTTGATTGTTGAGGATAAAGAAAGCATGGCCCAGATGTTGTCTCAAACGCTTGAGGCAGAAGGCTACCGTGTTATATGGGCTAAGGACGGCGAAGAGGGGATAGAGAAGGTAAAAGAGGCGAAGGTTGATCTGGTTGTGACGGATGTCAGGCTTCCACATAAGTCCGGCATGGAGGTGTTAAATGCTGTAAAGGAATACAACCCCATGATCCCTGTTATAGTAATGACAGCCTATGGGACTATTGAGACTGCTGTGAAGGCTGTAAAGGAAGGGGCCTACGATTTTCTCACCAAACCTTTTGAGCCTGATCATCTGCTCCTCCTGATAGACAAGGCATTGGAGAAGGAGAGGCTGGTCACCGAAAACCTGATATTAAAGGAGGCGCTGTCAAGGCATATAGGGTTTCCAAAGATTATCGGAAAAAGCAAGAAGCTGATGGAGGTGGTGGAGAAGGCACAAAAGGTGGCGGCAGGCAATACGACAGTATTATTGCAGGGCGAAAGCGGGACAGGAAAGGAGCTCTTTGCGAGGGCCATACACTATCTGAGCCAGAGGAAAGACGGCCCATTTGTGGCAATAAACTGTGCGGCCATCCCAAGGGATCTCATAGAGTCTGAGCTCTTCGGCCACGAAAAGGGCGCCTTTACCGGGGCCGTTGGGAAGAAGCTGGGGAAGTTTGAACTTGCGGACAAGGGGACGATATTCCTCGATGAGATCGGCGATATGGACCCATCCCTGCAGGTTAAGCTCCTTCGCGTCCTTGAGGAGAATGAGTTTATGCGGGTTGGCGGGACCGTTAAGATTAAGATAGATATCAGGCTTATATCTGCAAGCAATAAGGATCTGCTGATTGCTATCTCAAATCAGAAATTTCGTGAGGATCTCTACTATCGTATTTCCGTCTTTCCTATAACGATCCCTCCGTTGAGGGAGAGGAGGGAGGACATCCCGATGCTTGTCGAATACTTTATCTCATATTTTTGCAAAGAGACGAAGAAGGGTTTAAAGACCTTATCCCAGGCCGCTATGGACCTCCTGATGAATCATGCCTGGACGGGCAATATAAGGGAGCTTCAAAATTGCATAGAAAGGTCGGTAATCTTGAGTGAAGGAAATGAGATCGATCCGGAACACCTTGGGATAAAACTGAAAGGCTGGGAAGGTACCCCTGCAAGTGAACTTCCTATGGAGGGGACCCTTCAGGAGGTTAGTTCAGCCGCAACGAGGATGGCTGAGACGATGCTGATAAAGAAGGCGCTGAAAGAGACATCAGGGAACAAGACCCGGGCAGCAGAAAGTCTAAAGGTGAGCTATAAGACCCTTCTGACAAAGAT
>JACRHA010000149.1 GCA_016234185.1 Nitrospirota bacterium | reverse complement strand
TATGACCTTCCTGAAGGGCGACCCGATAGACAAGAATAGCCAGGAGGCAGTTGATCTTGTTGCATATGTGACTTCCTTTAGTGCAGGAAAGAAGCTTGAGCCCGGGGCAGCAAAGATTGTGCCCCAGCCGGTGGAAGGCGCTATGTAAGATTTAAGGACGGGATAAAATAGAAATAGGGAGAGAGGCGCCTCTCCCTATTTCACTTACGAGAGGAGGGGAAGATGCGACTGGGAATAAAAAGGATATTCTTTTTTATTTTGATGCTCTTTGTATGGGCATGGACTGCTGAATTCGTTTTTGCTGAGGCGGAAGAGGAGATCATTGGAGATCCAAAGGCTGGCGATAAGCTTATGGTGGAGATGGACTGCAGGCAGTGCCACACCATCCAGGGTAGCGGAGGAAAGGTGGGTCCGGATCTGACCCAGGTCAGGCTGCGGCGATCCAAGGAACATCTGGTTCGTTGGTTAGAAGACCCCACCCTCTTCCGGCCATCCTCAGGGATGCCGGGGTTTCCCTGGAAATCAGAGCAGGAGATATACGATATCATTGCATATCTGGATACAATAAAGAGGCCGGTAAACAGAGAGGAGATCCTAAAGGAAAAAGATCTGATAAAGGCCGGCGAAGGGTTGGTAAAGGCCTATGACTGTCGGGCCTGCCACAAGATCGGAAAGGGCGGGATCAATATCTATCCTGACCTAACACGTATAGGCCAGAAACTCCGTCCTGAATGGGATAAGAAGTTCCTCAAGAACCCGCAGGATTGGAATCGCTTCACCTTTATGCCGAATTTCAATCTATCTGATGAGGAGATCGAGGCAATTGTTGCTTATTTTATGAGCCTAAAGTAGTAACGTTCATGGGAGGTGCTAAATGAGGGCGACCAGGTTATCCATTCCCCTTTGCATAGAGTTAATAAGCTTATTAGTATTCCTTTCCTTACAGATTGGATTTATAGCCTACAGTGAGGATAAGCCTTTGAAGCCTGTCCCCAAAGAATATGCAGACAAGCATATGCCTGAAGGTTGGTGGACAGATCCCAAGACCATCGAGGCCGGCAGAAGGGTGTATGAAGGGCGGGTAAAATTCAAAATAAAACCGGAGGAAAAGAAAAAATGCGCCGAGTGCCATGGGGTGGATGGACAACCGATCAAATGGGACGCCCGTGATTTTACGGACCCCAAGCGAATGAATAGATTCACAGATAACTACTGGTTCTGGCGCATCTCCGAAGGGGTGCCAACAACAAATATGCCGGCATGGAAGGATCTCCTAACAGAAGAACAGATCTGGCAGGCAATAGCCTATGAGCATACTTTTTCACATGATGGGAATCCTGCGCCACATGAACATTAGAATATGATGATTAGGTTGAATGTGCGGCTAATAGGAATATTAGCCCTGGTGGTTCTTCTGGGAGGTTGTAAGAGGGGATCCCTTATAGCATGGGAGAGACAATCAACTGGTATCATGGCCAACCTCAGCAGCCTTTCTTTTACGGATGAACGTAACGGCTGGGTGGTGGGCGAGAAAGGGACGATCCTCCGTACCAAGGACGGGGGCCGGACTTGGGTCCAACAGAAGAGCGGGATACAATCAAATCTCTTCTCTGTAAATTTTATAGATGCCATAACCGGCTGGGCCGTAGGCGAAGATATGACACTAATGGAGACAGCGGATGGCGGACTCACCTGGAATGCCAGGAACAAGACATCCATGGGCTTCTCTCATGAGTCAGGCCCGAATACACTTTTATCTGTGGATTTTGTTGATAAGCAATACGGATTCATGGTGGGGACCTTTGGCGAGGTATTAGCAACTAATGATGGTGCTCTGAACTGGAACCCATTGGAGCTGGGCTCTAACTTCTATCACACCAGCATCCAGTTTATGGATACCCAAAAAGGGTGGGTCACGAGCATGCGTGGAGACATCCTTTATACCGAGGATGGGGGCCGGACTTGGACTGCTCAGGTCCATCTGATTAAGAGCCTTAATGGAATCCACTTTGTGGATACAGAGTTTGGCTGGGCCGTGGGAAATGAAGGAAACATCTTGCACACAACGGATGGGGGGAAGAGATGGCTTAATCAACGATCTCCGACAAGGGCCGACCTTTTTGGAGTCTTCTTCACTGATCGCCAAGAAGGGTGGGCGGTTGGCATGGGAGGGACCATTCTTTATACCACTAATAGCGGAGAATCATGGAAACCGGAAAAAAGTGTGACAACACAAGATCTCTGGGCGATCCAGTTCGTGGGTAAGTCGCACGGATGGATTGTAGGCCAAGGCGGAGTTGTCCTGCATTTTTCGAAAAACAAAACCTGATTGACCCTCTTCCCTTTCGTAGTCCAGCCTACATCTTTATTTTGCATGCCAGATTATTCTGATTTCATGATCATACTTGAATTGTTCGTTACCCCGCACTGTATTTCTGCCCCCTCGGCTATCGCCGTAGCAAAAGAGGCGGTAAAAATGGTGCCTGACGTAGAACTGAATATACGATCAGAGAAAGACTATGCCCGCATAAAGTCTTTGGGGCTCTTTATCTTTCCAAGTTTTGTCCTGGATGGTGAATTCATTGCGGTGGGTGAACCAAAGCTGGAATGGCTCATTGGGGTCCTAAGGGAAAAATTAAAACAAAAGAAAGGAGGGAAATGTGGCAACAAT
>JACRHA010000152.1 GCA_016234185.1 Nitrospirota bacterium | reverse complement strand
GAAGTCAAAGAGCCTAGACATACCCCTTTCAAACCCTCAGCGCCTACCAACCGCTCCCGTAAATTAAAACCAATCAAGACATCCTGGCTTGAGAAGATAGGCGACTTTCTTGTGGCTCCTGCCTACGCTGCGGAACCGCCTGCCCCCCAAGACCTGGCCGGAACCCAAGAGGCGCCGCTTTCGCAGGAGATAATAGATCTTGCGAACCAACTTGGCGGCTCACCTGTCAGGCTTTATGAATTTGTCCGTAATAATTTCAGATATGAGCCATATGCAGGCTCTCTAAAAGGGGCAACTCAGACCTTAAAAGAGGGAGGAGGAAATGAATGGGACCAGGCATCTCTTCTGATTGCCCTTTTCAGGGCCTCTGGGATCCCTGCCCGTTATGTGGTAGGTACGGTCGAGATCCCGATAGATAAGGCCATGTCCTGGCTTGGGGTGGAGGATGCAAATATGGCGGGATCGCTCCTTGCTACCCTGGGTAGGGCTACTACCACAATAGTATCAGGCGGAAAGATCTCAGCCATTCAGACCCAACATGTCTGGGTTCGGGCATATGTACCTTTTCTTAATTCAAGAGGCGCAGTACCCGGGCCTGGAGATACATGGGTAGATATAGACCCAAGCTTTAAAGGCCAGACAAAAACCCAGACACTCACCCTAACAGGCATACCTCTATTTGATCAGGCAGACTATCTCTCCACCTTTAGACTCGAGTCTCCCCTTGACTTCTACCGTAACCAGATTCAAGTCTTCTTAAACACAAATGCCTCAGGCTTTCTTCCAGAAGCCCTGGCGAGAAACCTTGATATAGTTCCAGAGTCCTTTGGCGTAATAATTGGTCAGCCTCCATACACAATAAGGACTACCATAGCAACATATAGCGAAATACCAGATACACATAGGCAGAAACTTGCCATCACTATATCCGATCCGATCACAGGAGAGATCGATCTTTCTTATACCTCCTTCCTCCCTTCTATCATCGGAAAAAGGCTTACCCTCTCCTACGCCCCAGCCACAGCAGCCGATGAGACTACAATTAGTGCTTATGGCGATCTCTTCTCAACCCCGGCCTATCTAGTCAGTCTCAAGCCTCAGCTAAAATTAGATGGGATCCTTGTGGCAGAGGGGAGCCCTGTTGGGGCAGGTGAAGAGGAAAGGTTAGTATTTCTTTTCAATAATACTATTAATTCAGATCAAGTAGAAAATATTATAATATCAGGTGGATATTACAGCATTGGGTTGGATGTTCAAAATGTTCCTCAGATACAGGCATTATCGCGGATAGATAAGCTTCGTACCATCAGTGATCAGATTACAGCCGGCCAGCCTGTGAGCCTTGATGACCACCTTGGTGAGCTACTTTATATGACGGCTATGACTTACCACCAAAAACTGGATGTTGCCACAAGGCAGATCAGGGCATTACATCAAGTAGTTACTGTCCGAGATGTATCAGTGATCATGGCCTTCGTAGATATCAGCGTTGCATACCTCTTTGGTGCTCCAAAGAGTATCTCTCCGGCCGGGTTAATTGTAGATCTTGATAGAAATGTGCATACCGTGATTCCTGTGGACGGCGACCTGGGCCGTATCAAGCCCTTTATGCAACTTATCGGAAACCAATCTTCCTATCTTGAACATAAGGTCTTGGAGGAGATATATGAAACCCAGGCTGTCTCTGCTGTAAAGGTAATACAGTTAGCCCATGACCAGGGTATACCTGTTCATGCAATCACTAACCAAAATATCAGCACTATCCTGCCATTACTCCGGCTCTCAGAAGAGGTGAAGACTGACATTATAAATGCGGTAAATAGTGGCCAAGAGGTTATAGTCCCCGAAAGGGACCTGACAGTGCAGGATTGGATCGGTGTCGGTTATATCATCCAGGACCCAACAGGCGGTGATGGGACCTATAGGATAAGTGGTGGATTTGGGGGTGGAAGTACCGCATCGCGTTTGGAAGTGGCACCTTTCCTGTTAACTATCTATTCATTCCAAATCGCAATGTACCGCCAGATTGAACTTGCTGAACTTGCACTGGAGCCGGAACTCTTAACTTTGCCGGGACCAGACAATATAATCTATACTGGAGATGATAAGGTCTATGCCATTATCCCTCTAACCAAGGCCTTAAAGAATGATCTGTGCACAGAGAAAGAGAGCGAAAACGACTGTACCAAGAAGTATAAAGACCCGAACCCGGAAGGGATGAG
>JACRHA010000151.1 GCA_016234185.1 Nitrospirota bacterium | reverse complement strand
GCGAGCGGATGCGAGCGTTGAGGGGGAGGCAACGATCATCTGTAGGGGCCCGTGCGGTGCAGTTGCTCCTCCGATGCCCCCACACCCCGCGCTTGCACCGGCCAAGCCGGATGCTCGCTTCGGCTTTGCCGGTGGAGGGGGCGACGCAAGCCCCTTTATATAGTATTAAGGAGGGTAGATGGCTACCTTTGCATGGACCGGCAGGACAAGACAGGGAAACATACAGAAGGGTGAAGTAGTTGCAAAGAACAGGGAAGAGGTTGTCGGTCTCCTGAGAAGGCAGAATATCCTTGTAACCTCCATCCAGCAGAAAAGCAGGGAGATCAGGCTTCCCATTCCGGGTTTTGGCGGAAAGGTAAGCGACAAGGATATAGTTGTATTTACAAGGCAGTTTGCGACCATGATAGACGCAGGCCTCCCCCTTGTTCAGTGCCTTGAGATCCTTTCAACGCAAACAGAGAATAAGATCCTGGCAAAGGCAGTTGCCGATCTTCGGATGGATGTTGAGGCCGGTTCAACATATGCAGATGCGCTCAAGAAACACCCAACGGTATTTGATGACCTCTATGTAAAGATGGTTGCCGCAGGTGAAGCAGGCGGTATACTCGATACCATATTAAGCCGTCTTGCCAAACACATAGAAAAGGCGATGAAATTAAAAAAACAGATAAAAACCGCCATGGTATATCCTATTACTATTATGGGCGTAGCCGTGCTGGTAATCGCGGTACTCATGATATGGGTTATACCGATCTTCGCAAAGATGTTCGTAGACTTCGGAGGCACCCTTCCCCTCCCGACCCAGTTCGTGATTGATGTAAGCAACTTCATGAAATCATATGCTGTCTTTATGGTGATGGGCTTTGGAGCCATAATCTTTGCCTTCAAGAGGTTCTATAAGACCGAAAATGGAAGAAGGATCACAGATAGATTCCTTTTGGGACTCCCTGTCTTTGGAGATTTAATTCGAAAGGCTGGTGTGGCAAAATTTACAAGGACCCTCGGCACATTGATAAGCAGCGGCATACCAATATTGGAAGGCATGGCAATAGTGGCCGGAACTTCCGGCAATAAGATTATTGAGGAGGCGCTCCTTACTGCCAGGCAATTTATCAGCGAGGGAAAGACTGTTGCCGACCCATTAGCCAAGGCAAAGGTTTTCCCCCCCATGGTTGTTCAGATGATAGCAATCGGGGAGACTACAGGCGCCCTTGATACAATGCTCGGAAAGATAGCGGATTTCTATGACGATGAGGTGGATGCCGCTGTAATTGCACTTACATCTATGCTCGAGCCTCTACTTATGATCTTTCTTGGGGTGATAATAGGTTTTATAGTAATAGCGATGTACCTGCCGATGTTTAAGCTTGCAGGAACGATAGGATAGCCCCAAGGGGATAGATGAAGATAAGTGATGCAGGAGATGGAAAAGATCAGTACCAAGCTAAAATGGCTCATGGGAGCAAGGGTCCTTATGGTCACCGCGCTCCTGGGCACCTCCATCCTCCTGCGGCTTGGATACAGGGATGTCTTCTACCTCTTAATCACGCTTATCTACATCCTCACAATCCTATACTCCCTCCTGATAAACCGTGTCTCTAATCTCATCCTTTTTTCTTATCTGCAGATATCTTTAGATATACTGCTTGAAACCTTTTTAGTATATCTGACAGGCGGGATTGACAGTCCATACACACCCCTTTATATTATCTCTATCATATCGGCAAGTATTATCCTTTTTAGGAATGGGAGCAACGCAGCGGCCTCGCTTTCGGCAATAATGTATGGCGGATTAGTAGACATACAGTACTACAAGATGATTCCTTCCATGCCCACAAGCAGCTATTCCGCGCGGGAAACCCTCTATTTCTTATTTATCTATACGATAGCATTCTTCACGGTGGCTTTTTTAAGCGGAGACCTTGCGGAAAAGGTTAAGCAGACCGGAAAGGAGCTGATTAGCAAGGAGACAGACCTTACCTCTCTGCAGGCATTCAATGAAAACATCCTGCAGAGCATATCGAGCGGGCTCCTTACAACTGACCTTCAGGGAAGGATTACATCCTTTAACAGGGCCGCAGGTGAAATCACGGGATTTAGCTTTGAGGAGGTACATGGTAAATGTGTAGAAGAGGCATTGGGCTGGAAGACAGGGTACAGGGCGCCCACACCCTACACCCTACACCCTACACCCTACACCCTACACCCCTCTAATACACCTTCAAGGAGGTTTGATATCGAGACCTCCAGGAAGGATGGCTCAAGACTGATACTGGGTTTCACAATTTCCCCTTTTAAGGATAAGAATGGAGAGGACAAGGGGTCGATCTGGGTCTTTCAAGATCTCACCAGGACAAAGGAGATGGAGGAGGAGATGAGCCGGCGGGAAAGATTAGCTACAATCGGTGAACTTGCGGCAGGGATTGCCCATGAGATCAGAAACCCCCTGGCATCTATAAGCGGATCGATGCAGGTATTGAACAGGGATCTTGACATGAAGGATGAGGACAGACATCTGATGGAGGTAGCATTAAAAGAAACAGAAAGACTTAATTCAATTGTAACGGAATTTCTGATATTTGCCAGGCCGATTCAGCTAAACCCCAAGCCCTGCAATATAATTGAGCTGCTTGCTGAGACCATTAGCCTGGCAAAGAAGAGCAGGGATTATAGGGACGACATAGAGATCCTGACAGACTTCCATGACGAAAATATGTATATTACAATAGATCAGGACAAGATCAAACAGGTATTCTGGAACCTACTGATAAACGCCTTTCAGGCAATGCCTGGTGGGGGAAGGTTCAGAATAGAGACCAGAGGCAGGTCATCTGGTGAGGGCATTGAGATTGTATTCGAAGATAATGGAGAGGGGATCAAAAAAGAGGACATAGGAAAGATCTTCAACCCCTTTTTCACAACAAAATGCAGCGGGTCCGGTCTCGGTCTGGCAGTTGTCCAGAAGATAGTGAAAGAACATAACGGCGATATAGGGGTAAAAAGCGCTGTAGGGATGGGAAGCCTCTTTACAGTAAACCTCCCTTCTGTAATGGGGAAGACATAACTATGACAAACGAAAAGATACTTGTAGTAGATGATGAGCAGAGCATGAGGGAGCTGCTCACCATAATGCTGAAGAGGGAAGGATACCTTGTCACAAGCGCCTCAAACGGAGAAGAGGCTATCAAGGTATTGAACAAGGAGATCTTTGATCTTGTAATAACTGATATGAAGATGCCCAAGGTAAGCGGATTGGAGCTTTTAAGGATTATCAAGGAGATTGCACCCCAGACAATCGTCTTAATGGTCACCGCCTTCGCATCTACAGAGACGGCAGTCGAGGCAATGAAGGAGGGCGCCTACGATTATCTCACCAAGCCCTTTAAGATAGATGAGGTAAAACTCATAATAAATAATGCCCTGGAGAAGAAAAGACTTAAGGAAGAGAATGTCCTGCTTAAGAAAGAGCTTTCGATCTTAAGCGGGATCGAAAATATAATCGGTAAGTCCAATGCAATGAAAAAGGTCTTTGATATCGTCAGGAAGATAGCCGATACAAATAGCAATGTCCTGATATCCGGTGAGAGCGGAACAGGGAAGGAATTAATAGCAAGGGCTATCCATTTCAACAGCACAAGAAAGGACAGCCCCTTTGTCACAATAAACTGCGCTGCTCTGCCTGAGACGCTCCTTGAAAGCGAACTCTTTGGACATATGAAGGGTTCTTTTACCGGCGCCATAGCCAACAAGGAGGGGCTATTTGAAATGGCAGATGGCGGTACGATATTGCTTGACGAAATAGGAGAAACACCTGCATCGATCCAGGTAAAGCTCCTCAGGGTTATTCAGGAAAGGGAATTCAGGAGGATCGGAGGATTAAAAGATATTAAGGTTGATGTCAGGATTATAGCAGCCACCAATATGGACCTTGATCAGGCAGTAAAGGACGGAAGGTTCAGGGAGGACCTCTTTTATAGACTTGATGTGATCCGCATTTATATACCACCATTAAGAGAAAGGACAGAAGATATCCCGCTCCTTGCCAATTACTTCCTCGACAAATTCAAGCGGAGCTTAGGGAGGGAGATAAAGGGTTTTGCGCCGGAGGCTATTAATCTGTTGATGGGTAGTGAGTGGAGAGGAAACGTCAGGGAGCTTGAGAATGTCATAGAGAGGGCAGCTGCAATGGCAGTGGAAGATACTATTAGGGCTGAAGACCTGAGGGAGTATATCCAGAAACCTGTATCATTAAAGGAGGCATTTCCTTCAACCATTCCTGATGGCGGTATTGACCTAGAAGGTATCATGGAGGGGATGGAGCGAGACATGCTGTTAAAGGCACTTGAAAGGGCGAACTGGATAAAGACAAGGGCGGCAAAGTTGCTTCACCTTGATTTTCGCTCCTTCAGGTACCGCCTGGAAAAATACGGCATCAAGGACCACAAAGGCGACAGACAATGAGGCTGAGGGTTAAAAGCCCGGCAAAGGTTAATATCTTTCTCAGGGTGCTTGATAAGAGAGAAGACGGCTACCATAACATACAGTCTATCATGCAGATGGTAGACCTCTATGACATACTCACCTTCGAAAAAAGCAGCGCAGGGATAGCCCTGGCTTCCAACTCAAAGGATATACCCCTTGATTCAGATAACATCGTCTTTCGCGCAGCCGAACTACTCAAAGAAAAGGGCATGGTCAGGGAGGGGGTCTCTATATATATCGAAAAGAATATCCCTGTCTCAGCAGGGCTTGGCGGCGGAAGCAGCAACGCAGCAGCAACACTTATGACATTAAACAGGCTCTGGGGTCTTGGATATGGCATGCATGAGCTAAGCTCAATAGGAGGCAGACTCGGGTCAGATGTCCCCTTTTTCCTGGGAGGGGTTGCCTCTTTTGTCGAAGGAAGGGGTGAGATAGTATACCCTTTAAGGACGGGAAGGAACAGATGGCTGGTACTTGTAAATCCCGGCATAAAGGTATCAACATCCTGGTCTTACAACCGGATTGATGAGGTCAGAGGTACAAGTGAGACCAAAACAAATTGGTTGACAAAAACGGGAAAGGATAATAAACTTCAAAAGTTTAATGGCTTTAAGCTGGACTTAATTGAGGTCTCATCGCTGATGCAAAACGACCTTGAGGAGATCACCGCCCGGCAGAACAGGGTCATAGAAGAGATCAGGGAGGAGCTTAAGTCCCTGGATGCAAAAGGGGTGGTAATGTCCGGCTCCGGCGCCACTGTTTTTGGAATATTCTCTAATAAAGAGGAGGCAAGAACGGCTGCAAATAAATTAATTAGCAAGAGGCCGTGGAAGGTCTGGGCTGTAAAGACCCTTTCGAAATCCCCGTTCATGCCTGCCTTAAGGCAGGTTGACTATTAGATAGATACCCAGCGAGCAAAGCGAGCGTTGAGGGGGAGGCGACGATCATCTGTAGGGGCCCGTGCGGTGCAGTTGCTCCTCCGATGCCCCCACACCCCGCGCTTGCACCGGCCAAGCCGGATGCTCG
>JACRHA010000004.1 GCA_016234185.1 Nitrospirota bacterium | reverse complement strand
GCAAGCCTTGCAGAATCGAGGAGGCCGGCCATGCCGATCACCCTCTCCCTCGAAAACCCGGATACCTTGTATGCAACGTAAGTCATTACATCAAGGGGATTTGTCACTACTATGATTATTGCGTCAGGAGATGCGCTTGCGGCTGATTTGACCACATCTTTTATTATCCCTGCATTTGTCTTTAAAAGATCGTCCCTGCTCATGCCCGGCCTCCTCGCAATCCCCGCAGTCACTATTATCAGATCAGACTCTTTTGTATCGCTATAATCATCGGTGCCTATAACCTTTGTGTCGTATCCGCAGATCAGGGCCGACTCAAGTATATCCAGGGCCTTGCCGCGGGCCAAATCCCCGCTTACATCCAGTAGAACAACATCCCCCAGTTCTTTCCCGGCCAGCCTCTGGACTGTAGTGCCACCAACATTGCCCGCACCTATTACCGTTACCTTATTTCTTTTCATTAAGACCCTCCATATTCTTTATTATCGCATCAGCAAATTCTGAGCACCGTAACAGCGTTCCACCCTCCATCTGCCTTGCAAGGTCATAGGTAACCATCTTCTCTGAAATGGTCTTCTCCAGGGCGCCCTGGATGATTGAAGAGGCCTCATCCCACCCCATATATTCAAACATCATAGAACCGGAGAGTATCAATGAGCCGGGGTTTACCTTGTCCTGACCCGCATATCTGGGAGCTGTTCCATGGGTCGCCTCAAAAACAGCATGAGGTTTGCCAATATTGGCGCCGGGTGCCATCCCGAGGCCTCCAACCTGTGCAGCACAGGCATCAGAAAGATAATCGCCATTTAAATTTGGCGTTGCTATGACCTGATATTCTTCAGGCCTTAGAAGGACCTGCTGGAACATGGCATCAGCCATCCTGTCCTTTATAACAATCCTCCCTTTTGGCCTATCCTTCTCAGGAATCCTCCCAAGCTCATCCTCCCTTATGGTCTCCAAGGGAAATTCATCCCTTGCAACCTCATACCCCCAGTCCCTGAAGGCACCCTCTGTATATTTCATAATGTTCCCTTTATGGACAAGGGTCACACTGCCAAGCCGATTCTTTATCGCATGTAAGATAGCCATCCTGACCAGCCTCTTTGTCCCGGTAATGCTGATCGGCTTGATACCTATCCCTGAATCAGACCTTATCTCCTTTCCTGTCTCCTTCATTACAAACTCTATCACCTTCCTGGCCTCGGGACTCCCCTGCGGCCATTCTATGCCTGCATAGAGATCTTCTGTGTTCTCCCTGAATATCACCATATTCACCTTCTCAGGCTCCTTAACAGGCGAGGGGGTCCCTTTAAAATATCTGATCGGCCTTACACATGCGTAGAGGTCAAGTTCCTGTCTCAATGTAACATTCAGGCTCCTTATGCCGCCTCCAACGGGCGTTGTCAGTGGTCCTTTAATAGCAACGATGTGGTTTTTGATTGCGGCAAGCGTCTCCAATGGAAGCCAGATACCGTAAAGGTTATATGCCTTCTCCCCAGCAAAGACCTCAAGCCACCTTACTTTGCGCCTCCCGCCATATGCAATCTCCACAGAGGCATCAAATACCCTGACAGATGCCCTCCATATATCAGGCCCTGTCCCGTCCCCTTCGATATATGGTATTACCGGCTCATCCGGGACAATAAGTCTTCCTTCGCTAAATTGAATCGTTCCGTTCTTAACCATCAATCTTCCCCTTTCCGCCCGTACTGGTATGAAGCATCAGCCCAAAGGAGCCAACAACCCACCCATCATCATGGCCTGTAAAGAAAATCTTGTATAGGTAGTTTATCGTGTCTGTCTTCTGTCTTGTCCAGCTCTTGCCGCCATCCTCAGTATGAAGGAGCACGCCAAAGGGGGCGCTGATCCACCCCCTTCTGCTATCCACAAAAAAGACATCAAAAAACCAGCTATCTGTCCCGGTATCAAGACGGTCCCATCTGGCCCCCCCGTCTTTGGTTTCCAGTGCTGTGCCTTCCCTGCCCGCAACCCAACCATGCCTATCATCTATAAAAAATATCCCCTCAAGATGGCTTCCTACCTTACTTTCCTGACGGGTCCATTTTGTGCCCCCATCCTCAGTATAAAGGATAGATCCTTTCTCCCCGACTATCCAACCCCTCTTGCTGTCTATAAAACGCATATCACGAAATAAGGATCTGGTCCCTGTATCCTGCAAAGACCAGTTTGTACCACCATCCTCCGTATGCAGCATTGCGCCAAAGGCGCCTGCCGCCCAGCCTGTCTTTCTGTCTACAAAATAGACTGTATAGAGGGGGTCCTGCACCTTTGAATCTTCCCTTTCCCAGTGCTTGCCGCCGTCAATCGTATGTATTATAATGCCGTCATCTCCAACAGCCCAACCATTATCCTTGTCAGAAAAGAATATTGACCTTAGATTTTTTTTGACCCCGCTCTCCTGTAGTTCCCAGGAAGATCCGGCGTCACTTGTATGAATAAGATACCCATCCTTTCCGCTGATCCATCCGTTATTACTATCGGTAAAGAAGATAGAATAGAGGGATACAGTAACTATATTCTCGTATACCCTGGTCCATCCTCCATCTCCACCCGTACACCCTGATAATTGCAGTATAAGGACAAAGAAAATGGGGCGGCAGAGGTCTTTTAGCAGCATCCCGGGACGCAACGTCCTGCATCTCCATTCTTGGGATCGATCAGGATAAACTTGTCTGCATACGGGGCGTTAAGCAGCTTTTTTGCCGTATCGGTACAGACCTCAGCAGGGACGCCGCGATAAAATATATGGCCTTCATCGTCTGTGGCGGATAAGAATGGCCCCTGATATATGGCATGCTGGCCTTCATAGACACAATCCTTCCCCTTATTGAACTTATAACCCCTTACGGTTACGGAAAAGAATCCTATCCCTTCAATGTCTCTATATAGATACCTGTCAAGTATTTCAAGTCCATAAAACCCGCTCTCTTTACAAACCTTAAATAGCTCATCCTCCCTTATGGCACCGGAGATACACTCCCCCCAAAGTTTTTTATCGATCTTCATCTCATGCGGTACATCCAGGCCCGAGACTATATCAGAGATCACAAACCTTCCCCCATCTTTAAGAATCCTAAAGATCTCTTCAAATACCTTCTTTTTATCTGTCGAGAGATTAATAACGCAGTTAGAGGAAACTATATCGGCAACACTATTTTCAAGTGGTATCTCCTCAAGGAGACCCTTTTTAAATTCAACTATATCGTATCCGAGTCTGTCTGAAACCTCACCAACACCCTTTCTTGCCCTAGCCAGCATCTCATCGGTCATGTCTATGCCGATGACCTTGCCCCGGGGTCCTACCATCCTGGCGGCAATAAAGCAATCTATTCCCCCTCCTGATCCGAGATCCACAACCGTCTCACCCGGCATCAGGCCCCCTTTTGTTACAGGCGACCCGCAACCATATGAGACCTCGAATACCCCCTCAGGTATATGTTCTATATCCTCCTTGCTATAGGCTGTCGGGCAGCACAGGGAGCTGTCAGGCCTTTTGGCGGCCCTGGCATAAAAATTCCTGACATCTTCCCTTGAAGGTAACTCTATGGACATACTCCCCTCCTTAAATACCAATTAAACTCTGCTAGGCACTGCTGTGTTTTCCCTTCTTACAAAAACCGGTCTTCTCCAGTAGAGAAACCTACATTCTTCTAACGGTCTATTTTGCCACAACTTAAATCTTTTTTCCAGATCCTGGAGAAGATTATATTAAAAACCGAGGAACGGTTGACATTAGACCTAGTACTTCTTTAACCCCTTTAGGTATTCCTTCAGACCCTGAAACCTGCCCACAAGATCCTTTGCCGCCAGGCTATTATCGCATGTATTATCTTCCTC
>JACRHA010000148.1 GCA_016234185.1 Nitrospirota bacterium | reverse complement strand
TATCATCTGTGGGGGCCCGTGCGGTGCAGTTGCTCCTCCGATGCCCCCACACCCCGCGCTTGCACCGGCCAAGCCGGATGCTCGCTTCGGCTTTGCCGGTGGAGGGGGCGACGCAAGCCCCTTAGATAAGAGGATAGACCTTGCATGTTTATAGGTAGCTTTCAACACAACATCGATTCCAAAGGAAGGGTAAGCATACCGGTCAGGTTCAGGGAGGTGCTCCAGGGAAGATTTGAGGAGTGTCTTATTATTACTGCCGATTTTGACGGATGCCTTGCCGGCTACCCTAAAGAGGAATGGCAGACGATTGCGGAAAAGGCGAAGTCTCTCCCTATGATGCAAAAAGAGGTGAAGGAATTTATGCGCTTTTTCTACTCCAGGGCTGTGGAATGCCCACTTGATAAACAGGGCAGGATACTTATCACCCCTGAATTGAGGGAATATGCAGGGGTCAATAAAGAGGTAATCCTCGTAGGTATGTATAGCAAGATAGAGATCTGGAACATAGACAAGTGGAGGGAGATGGAGCAGGCCGCATCAAGGAATTCTGCCAGGATCAGCGAAAGTATGGCAAGCCTGGGGCTCTAGTATGACTGTTTCACATATACCTGTACTTTATGATGAGGTTATTAAAAATCTCAGGCCTGCGGCGGGACGTGTATATCTTGACTGTACAGTTGGATACGGAGGACATGCAGAGGAGATCCTGAGGCAAAGTTCCCCGGACGGTCTCCTGATTGGAATTGACCAGGATGAGGATGCGATAAGTTTTACAACGGAGCGGCTCAAAGATTATGGGAAGAGGGTCAGGATCGTACATGATAATTTTAAGAACATCGGGAATATCCTGAAGGAGATGGAGATAGACGGGGTAGATGGCGTGCTCTTCGACCTGGGGGTCTCCACCTATCAGCTTCTGAATCCTGAGAGGGGATTCAGCTTCAGGAACAATGGCCCGCTTGATATGAGGATGGACAAAGGAGGGGGGATTACAGCGGAATCCTTATTAAATGACCTGCCAGAAGACAGGCTCGTCAGGATTATCAGGGAATACGGGGAGGAGAGATACGCACACAGGATCGCAAAGACGATCGCCAGGGAAAGAAGGAGAGAGAGGATAACCTCAACCCTCCAGCTTGCCAGGATTATAAGATATGCAATACCAGCCTCACGGGGGGGCAAAGGAATAGATCCCGCAACAAGGACATTTCAGGCCTTTAGAATAGCGGTAAATAATGAACTTGATATATTAAAGAAGGCAATAGTTGACGCATCAATGATATTAAAGCCGGCAGGGAGGATATGTGTAATCGCATTTCATTCCCTTGAAGACAGGATAGTGAAACATACCTTCAGGGAACTATCAGATACCAGGGGAGAAGGAAAAGGGGATGTCCCATGTATCTTAAAGATCATAACAGGCAGGCCGATCAGGCCAACTCCTGAGGAAGAGAGAACAAATCCCCGTTCCCGCAGTGCAAAACTGAGGACAGCGGAGAGGTACGTATGAGGTTATGGCTTGCAACGCTGATAATCTTGATGGTGTTCCTCTATGTATGGACACATATTGATATAATAAACAGGGGATACGAGATAGAAGGACTTCTGGCCAGGAAAAAAGAACTTGAGAAAGCGAATAAGGTGCTTACCATAGAAATATCCTCGCTGACATCCCTTGACAGGATAGAGAAGAGGGCAAAGAATGAGTTAGGTCTGTCCAAGCCTGAACCCGGTCAGGTAATAATAATAAAGACAAACAGATCCCCCAAAGGAGGGTGCATCGCATGTTAAGCAGAAGAAAGGACAAGAAGAGACGTCTTAAGATCAAGATATATCTTATCATGTTCTTATTGATTATAGGTTTCACCGGGGTATTCATGCGCCTCTTTAATCTCCATGTGGTAAAGAACCAGGCGCTGGCAAGCCGTGCAGAGAAGCAGCATCAGAAGACGATAATATTGGAGGGTGAGCGTGGGACCATCCTTGACAGAAACGGAAAGATCCTGGCAGCAAACCTGGATGTGCCGTCTATGTATGCATCCCCGGTCTCCGTAAAAGATCAGGCCGCGGCATCAAAGAAGATATCACTTGCCACAGGGACAGAGTACAACATACTTAAAAATAAGATGAAATCCGGGAAGAAATCCGGGAAGAATTTTGTATGGCTTAAAAGGAGGATAGACCCTGCAAAGGTGGAGGAGGTGAAGGGACTTGGGATAGAAGGCATAGGTCTTATTATGGAAAGCCAGAGATTCTATCCCAAAGGGAATCTCCTCTCCAATGTCCTGGGTTTTGCAGGCCTGGACAATAATGGACTGGAAGGCCTGGAACTCAGATATGACAAATATTTAAGGGGAGATAAAAGATGGCAGGTATTGGAGAAGGATGCCCTTGGAAAGACTATCTTCCCGAAGGACAGGAAATACACGACCCCACAGAGGGGGAAAGATATTGCACTTACCATAGATGAGGTGATCCAGTATATCAGCGAGAGGGAACTTGACCTGGCCCTGGAGAGAACTTCTGCCAAGAGCGGGTCTATAATTGTCATGGACCCGAGGAACGGTGAGATACTGGCAATGGCTGTAAGGCCAACTTTCGATCCGAATCATACAGATAGCTATCAGCCGTCAGATTTGAGAAACAGGGCTATAACGGACCCCTACGAGCCAGGGTCCACACTCAAAACTTTAGTGGCATCTGCTGCCATTGAAGAAGGCCTGGTAACACCCGATGAACTCATCTATTGCGAAAACGGGAGTTTTAATATAGGAGGAAGGGTCCTGCATGACCACGAAAAGCATGGCCTTCTCCCATTTAAAGACGTTATCAAGGTCTCAAGTAATATAGGAACGGCCAAGGTAGGGATGAGACTCGGCGAAGAACGGCTTTATAAATATATCAGGGCATTCGGCTTAGGGGAAAAGACGGATATAGACCTGTCAGGCGAGTCAATAGGTATTGTGAGGGAACCCGGAAGCTGGACAGTTAAATCTCTCCCCTCGATATCAATAGGACAGGAGGTGGCTGCGACACCGATTCAACTGATTACCGCAGTAGCAGCAATTGCCAACGGAGGATGGTTGATGAGGCCACACCTTGTAGACGAGATAAGGGACCAGGAAGGCAATATAGTTTTTAAATCTGCTCCGGAGGTAATAAGACGTGTCGTCTCCTTTGATACTGCAAGGGAGATGATAAAGATACTTACCCGCGTAACGGAAAGGGGAGGAACGGGCGAGAAGGCGGTCATAAGTGGCTATTCTGTAGCTGGAAAGACTGGGACAGCGCAAAAGAAGGCAGCAGGAAGCAGGGGATATTCTGCCGAATACTTTGTCAGTTCCTTTATCGGTTTTGTCCCATCCCAGGACCCGCGTCTCATAATATTAGTTGTAATAGATGAGCCGGAAGGGGTCTCATGGGGAGGGAGTATTGCCGCGCCTGTCTTTAAAAATGTGGCTGAAGAGATATTAAATTACCTGGCAATACCACAGGAAAACAGAGAAGGGATACTTATGGTTAGCCGCGAGAATGGGCAACCGGGGTCAATTAATGAGATTAGGTGACCTCTTAAGGGGGCTCGATCAGGCCATAATAGATGGAAATCCGGACACAGAGATCTCCGGAGTCAGATATGATTCAAGGATGGTTGCGCCCGGTGATCTTTTTGTGGCAATGCCCGGACAGAAGGCAGACGGGCACCAGTTTCTGGATGAGGCCATAAGGAGAGGAGCTGCCGCACTCTTTGTCGGAAAAGAGAGGAAGCCCATCTCCAAAGCCGGAATCGCGGTAGTTGAGGTACCTGATACAAGGAGGGCGCTTGCTATAGCCTCAAACATATTCTATGGCTTTCCATCCAGGTCAATGGTGTTGATAGGCATAACCGGTACTAATGGCAAGACCACCTCCTCCTATCTCATAAAGGGCATTCTTGAAGCAGCAGGTAAAAAGGTCGGATTATTAGGAACAATATCCTACCAGATGGGAGGGGAACAGATCCCTGCACCCCATACTACCCCGGAGTCTGCCGATCTCCAGGAGATCCTGGCAAAAATGAGGGATAGAGGATTAGAATATGTGGTGATGGAGGTTTCTTCGCACGCCCTGGAACAGGACAGGGTTTTTGGGACAGTGTTTGATATTGCATTATTTACCAACCTAACGCAAGACCATCTCGATTTCCACATTACAATGGAGGAATACTTCAGGGCAAAACTAAGGCTCTTCCAGGACCTCAAACCAAAAGGGACAATTAAGATAAGGGGCGTAATCAACCTCGACGATATATGGGGAAGACAGATCATCGGAGAAATGAAATTTCCCTATTTAAGTTATTCCCTCTCTGATAAGGGGGATATCATTGCCCGGGAATGTTTGTCGGGATCAGACGGGGCTTCATTTGCTGCTGTAACTCCTGTTGGAAAATTTGGTATAAAGTCAAAACTGGCCGGAAGGCATAACCTTCAAAACATACTTGCCTCAATAGGCGTCGCCTGTGCCCTGGATATACCTGTCAAGGCTATACAGGATGGAATATCAGGTGTGGAGAATGTCCCGGGCAGGCTTGAGAAGGTCAGCGAAGGTCAGGATTTTGAGGTTTTCGTAGACTATGCCCACACCGAAGATGCCCTAAGGAACCTCCTGTCTTTGGCCAAAGAAATATCAAGGGGAAAGATCATAACAGTCTTTGGATGCGGAGGGGATAGGGACAGGGGCAAAAGACCGAAGATGGGAAAGGCGGCCAGAGACATGTCTGACATCATGATTATCACCTCGGATAATCCGAGGGGGGAGGATCCCCTCGTAATAATAGAGGAGATTGAGACGGGCATATCCGGACTTAAAAGAGGAAAAGACTATTTTGTAGTAGAGGACAGGAGGTCTGCCATTGAGATGGCCATTGATCTAGCCATGCCCGGAGACACTGTTATTTTAGCAGGAAAGGGACATGAGGATTATCAGATAATCAGGGAAAAAAGGCTGCACTTTGATGACAGAGAGGTCGCCAGGGAGGCTATCAGGGAGAGGCCATCAAGGCAAAGAGGTAAGCCCTAAGTAATGTTTATAATGTTTACAATAGATGAGATCATATCTGCAACAGGCGGAAAGACAGTAGGTAAATATGGCCGGATAGAGATAAACGGGGTATCAACAGATTCAAGAAATATTAATCCGGGGGACCTATTTATCCCCTTAAAGGGCAAAAAGTTTGACGGGCACATCTTTATTGACCAGGCATTTAAAATGGGTGCGTCCTCTGCCCTTATATCCGGTGAATATATCAATAAAATCGACAAAGGACTTTTAAGTGGCCGGGTAGTTATTCAGGTAGAAGATACCTTAAAGGCATTGCATGTGCTGGCAGCCATGCACCGGAGGAGATTCAATATACCGGTCATTGCTGTTACCGGAAGCAACGGAAAGACCACGACAAAGGAGATGGCCTATTCCATTTTGAATAATAGCCTTAAGACATTGAGGAATGAAGGCAACTTAAATAACTATATAGGTGTGCCGCTTACAATATTCAAACTTTCTCCCAATCATCAGGCATTCATTGCTGAGATGGGGATAAGCATTAAGGGGGAACTGAGTGAGCTCTGCTCAATCGCCCTCCCCACAAAAGGGGTCATTACCAATATAGGCCCGACCCATCTTGAGACACTTGGCAGTATGGAAGGCGTAGCTGAGGCAAAGTACGAACTTGCAAGATTTATTGAGGCCACAGGTGGGTGCCTGATATTAAATGGAGATGACCCGCATCTTGCGAGACTTATACCGGATATCAAGGTCGATCTTTTGACATACGGCATGGAGAAAGAGGCTAAGATCAAGGGTATCAGGTCCGGCCTTAAACAGGGATATGGAGAATCCCTGATCATAAGGAGATATGATGGTGAGGCAGATATCCAGTTAAGGCTGTTCGGAAGACATAATATATATAATGCCCTTGCTGCTGCCGCTATCGCCACATCGCTTGGTTTCAGGCTTGACGAGATAAAGAGGGGACTTGAAGGGTTTGTCCCGGTACCATTAAG
>JACRHA010000150.1 GCA_016234185.1 Nitrospirota bacterium | reverse complement strand
GCATCAGATAAAGAAGGGCAAGAAGCCCGGATGCGTTCAGGAGGACTATGCCGATCCGGTATTTCCTTCTCAGCAGGATGACGATAAAGATGAGCACCGCTGATAGCTTAATTATGTCGGACATAGACAGCCATTATATCCCAAAAGCACCTGACATAAGAAGCTTATTTTGTCTCCCTTCCTTTCTCAAATGGGGAGAAAAAAGTCATTACTTGCGAAGAATAGAAAGATAGATTAAACTCTTAACCATATGGGATATAATGTCATGGAAATTGGTGATAAAACAGGCAGGCCTACGATTCTTACGGTAGACGACCAGGAACTGAATCTCGCGATACTTGAAGACTACCTTAAGCCTCTTGGTTACAGGGTCGTAAAGGCAAGGAACGGAACGGAGGCCCTGGCACAGGTAAAATCTGAGAAACCGGATATTGTCCTTTTGGACATAATGATGCCTGACATTGATGGTTACGAGGTCTGCAGGAGGGTAAAGGAAAACCCTGATAGCAGGGATATCCCGGTTGTCATGGCAACCTCTCTTGAAGAGACGGAGGATCTGGTGAAGGCCCTTGAGTATGGGGCCGATGAATTCCTGACAAAGCCTGTAAATGAGATCGAGATCCGGGCCAGGGTAAAATCCCTCTTAAAGAAAAAGACCCTTAATGATCAACTCAAGTCCGCGTACACCCATATCAACAACCTGACCGCATTCGCTGAGAACAAGCTGGCAGAGTTGACTTCAGAGGCCTTCAGAGGAGATGAGGCCCAAAGACATCTCATTGAAAGGCTGTTAAGGATCAAACCTGACGATATAGCCAGACCTACCCATATTCTTCTTGGGAGAGAAGCCGGAGATGGTATAGTAGAAGGGGTTTTGCACAGCTTTGAAAATGGGGAGATCAATAGGGCCCAGGTTTCCGGCAGGGTCGAAAAAAGCCTTGGGGGCATTAATAAATACAATGTTGAGGATATTGATTTAATCGAGTGCAACAGTCAGATCAGTGGAGGGGATGAGCGCTGTTCGTATTTTGATAAAGAGATAATAAACAAGATAGGGGTCGTAAAAAACTTCATATTATGCGATTCTAAAAAGGCGGACAGTCTGGTTGTGGCCTTTAATTACGGAAAGGAGGTTACATCCCATGATGCAGATATCTTGAGGAGCTTCCTCCTTCTTTTCCATGTCTTTTCCACCATATCGGGCCAGTTGAAAGAGGTCGACGGGGCCTTCAAGTATCTCGTTACGGCCCTTGCCAGGGCTGCGGAGGCCAACGACGAGGAGACAGGGAACCATATTGTCAGGGTAAATGAGTATGCACGTCTCCTGGCTGAAGATATGGGAATGCCGCCGGATTTTGTAAGGGACATCGGTTTCTTTGCCCAGATGCACGATGTGGGGAAGATCCATATTCACTTTAGTCTTCTAACGAAACCAGGAAAGCTAACGGATGAAGAAATTGTAATGATAAAGGAGCACACTACTTACGGGGCCATGATCCTCGGTGAAGAGCCGAGGTTGAAGATGGCGAGGGAGATTGCCCTCGGCCACCATGAACGATATAGCGGCGGCGGGTATCCGAGGGATATCAAGGGGGAAGAGAACCCTATCTCCGCAAGGATAGTGGCCCTGGCAGATATATATGATGCCCTGAGGTCTAAAAGGTCATACAAAGCCGCCCATTCCCATCAAAGGGCCTTTGAGATCATCACCATAGGGGACGGGAAGACCATGCCTGAACACTTTGACCCAAGGGTACTTGAGGCTTTTATTAGAAGGGAGAAGGATTTTGAAGGGATATACAATAACTTGATGGACGACAATGTCGATTCGAGATGAATCTTCCTGTCCCCTGGCCCATTCCACCTTTATGTCTGCAATATCCAGCCCTCCCTTGTCATCTCACCACTTCTCTGTTATATTTCATAACAACTCCTTGCGATTGCTTCGCCTGCGGACGTTTGATCCCAAACAAGTGATTAGGTGCATTTGTGAATCTCTTTATAGAAAGATTAACATCCCTCCCCGTAAATAAACAGCCTGTGGAG
>JACRHA010000147.1 GCA_016234185.1 Nitrospirota bacterium | reverse complement strand
TTCATGGAATTCATTTAACGGCCCTACCGGCATAAGCATTGCGCCTGCACGGATATTGACGGCCGGGTTAATCAGAAAATCAAGATAGGCAAACTCAAGCTCGATCTCCTGGGCAGCATGCTCAAAGTCAAATTCGACATGCATACTAAGCCGATCATCAAACCCGTAACTCCATCCTAAGACCAGCCGGTGAAAATCGAGTGTCGGGTTCAAATCACCCGAGGGGATACCGGTCCCATCAACCATCGGATGATTATAGTGGAGCTCCCCATAGCCGTGAAAGGAAAGCTTACCAGACTGTTTTGTCCCCTCCTCATGAGGCATCATAAGCTCATCAAACACATTTTCGGCCTTGGCTATGTTGGCAAAGGAAAAGGCCAGAACTATTCCAAAAATTATTCTTAAAAGCTTTTTTTGCATTTTACCTCCTTATTAAACAAGTTGCATCCCTAATTCTGCGTAATCAATCACAGACACCTTTCTTGACAAATCAATCTATCATCTCTATCACCTCCCTTTTAATGAGCCTTTAGCCGTATAAAAAAAGGCCCAATCGAGTATCTTCGATTGGGCCTCGTGGGCCTCTGCTTAATCTAATTGGTCCTCGCAGGACTCTTATAAGTTAGCTTACTTCATTCACTAATTCTGCCAGACTATGCCCCTCCATACACATCTTCCTGACATCACGCTGAGCACGGAAATATTGGATGACTCCGCATTTTGGACACTTAATCTCAATTGCCCATACCTCGCCCTTCATCAGGAGCCTCTTGCACTTTTTACAACGGATCTCTCTTTCTAATTCCTTCATATACAATCATCCCATCCCTGATGGCAAATATGTAATCCCTGAACCTGTAAAGGTCTACGCACTCTTTTCTAAACCTTTTATATTTTTTATGAGACGATGCACCCTTGAATCCAGTTCTTTTATATCCCGTTCAATATCTGCCATTTCTCTCTCTGAAATCTTTTTTTCTTTGTCCTCCCTGGTATGGGTCAGGAGATGCTCGGATAGGTTATGAAGCTCCTCTGCCCTCTGGAGGACTGCCCTGGCCTTTTCTTTAACCCTTAAAAGTCCTTCCATGCCTTGCAGAAAAACCTCTTCTTCGACCTCATCTAATGGCCTTTTACTCCTCTTCAGAAGGAGCGCCCTCTTTATCCATATATAAGCGCCTGTCACAACAAGAAGAAGGAGGAACAGACTTAAAATATCAAGGATCAGGGGCACAGGTCTCCCGAAAAACCTGGATGCATGGAAGGCAGTTATAATCCTCTCCAGGGTAGGTGGGGGCTTAATAAAGTCATTGCTAAGATCATCAATCTCTTTCTGATAGGCAGCACCCTCGGGCTGACCATATAGCCATACAAGCAGGCCATTTGATGGAGTCACGTCATGAAGGGTTAAGCCCTCTCTGTGGTTTAAGATAACCCCCGTTATAGTAAAGAAGATTATAATGGTAATAGAGGTTAGCCCGACGATCCTATGAATCTTTTGCATTATACCAAACATTATTTTTCCTTATTGAAAATGAATCTCATTATAATGAATAAAAATAGAATGTCAAGCAATTTTTTAGATCCCTGGGCCAAAATAATAAAAGAGCAATAATTTCTTGACATGGTTATAATCGATATGGTATAAACCTTCCTAAGCCAAAGGGGAGTCCCTTGGGGTAGATTATAAGTAACATTAAGGAGGTAGTAGTAATGGCAAAAGGTAAGGTTAAGTGGTTTAATGCAAGTAAGGGTTATGGATTTATATCCCAGGATGATGGCAAAGATGTGTTTGTCCATTTCTCAGCCATCGAGGGCGATGGCTACAAGAGTCTTGACGAAGGTCAGGAGGTCGAGTTTGAGGTAACTGACGGCCCCAAGGGGCCGCAGGCCATCAAAGTCGTAAGGGCTTAAGAATCCGGACTTCTACTTAAGGCCCCCCGATGGCCATCGGGGGGCCTTAATTTTATTCAAGAGTATTTAGCCAGATAGATCTTTTGAATCTCTTCAGCAGTTTCTCTGTGTTTCTCTAAACTAAGGGCAAGAAAACTCGCATCAATCTTTCCTGGCTTATCCGGATACAGGAACCTCTCCTTAAGCGATCTGATCCTGTGATAGGAAAGGTCTATCCTCTCTTCCGGGATCCGGCCGTCCCTGACCGCCTTTACCAGGGCGTCAATTGCAATGAACTGAGATCCTTCTGTCCTTGATATAATCAGGATATCTACTCCTGCCTCAACAGACATAATAACTGCGTCATCGAGGGTATAGTTATCAATTATTGCCTTCATCTCAAGATCATCACTTATAACAATACCGCCAAATCCCATCTCCCTCCGGAGGAGATCGGTTATAATCTTTGCTGACATGGTTGCCGGATATACTTCATCTAATGCCGGCATCAGCAGATGTCCGGTCATTATTGTAGCAATCCCTTTATCTATGGCAGCATGAAAAGGTCTAAGCTCTACTTCTTTTAGCCTTTTGATATCGTGTTTGAGTATAGGGAGTTCCTGATGAGAATCCTTATATGTATCGCCATGCCCTGGAAAATGCTTTCCGCAGGCTATAATACCATTATCCTGCAGTCCTGAAATTACCGCTATCCCCATGGAGGAAACGATGTCCGGATTATTTCCGAATGATCGGTCCCCGATAACAGGATTATCGGGATTTGTATCAATATCCAGCACGGGGGCAAGGTCCATATTAATACCTATCAGTGATAATTCTTTCGCGGTAATCTCTCCAAACCTGTAGGCCAGGTCAGCAGATTTACAGACGCCAAGATAACGCATGGGAGGAAATCTTGTAAAGGGTGGAGGGAGCCTTGCAACCCTTCCGCCCTCCTGATCAACAGAGATAAAAAGCGGGATATCCGTGGACCTGCCCTGGATGTCACTGCATAGATTTAAGATCTGGGGATAGTCCTTCAGGTTTCTGCTGAAGAGGATCACACCCCCTAATCCATACCCTGAGATTAATCTTAAGACCCCATCAGATGGTTCATAGCCATCAAATCCTGCCATTATCATCTGACCTATCTTTTTTTCGAGTTTCATCGTCTATCTAAGGGGCTTGCGTCGCCCCCTCCACCGGCAAAGCCGGATGGAGCCTCCCCCTCAACGCTCGCTCTGCTCGCTGGGTAGAAGATTCAGAATCCAGACTTTTCTCCTGACACCTGACCCCCGCTTCATTAGGGGAGCGCCCGTCCCCCTCCACCGGCAAAGCCGGTTGTAGGGGCGAGGCGGCGCCTCGCCCCTACAACTCAACGCTCGCTTTGCTCGCTGGGTAGATACCCACGGGCGATTAAAAGCCCCTATACATAGTCCAGCAAGAACTGGGTAAGAAGCCTTACACCTACACCGGTTCCACCCTTAGGTATATATGATCTGTTGCTCTCATTCCATGACGTCCCGGCTATGTCAAGATGCACCCATGGGTAGTTTTCTACGAATTTGCTTAAAAAGGCAGCCGCCGTAATTGTGCCTGCCGCCCTCCCGCCTACATTCTTTATGTCGGCTATATCCGACTTTATCTGTTCACTGTATTCCTCCCAGAGGGGAAGTTCCCAGACCCTCTCCCCGGATTGTTCCCCCGCCATCCTGATCTTGCCAGTAAGATCGCTATTATTTCCCATTAAGCCTATGGCATGGTTCCCGAGGGCAATGACGCATGCACCGGTTAGTGTCGCAAGATCGATAATGGCAGCAGGCTTATATCTTGTTGCATAGGTTATGGCATCAGCCAGTATCATCCTCCCCTCTGCATCAGTGCTAATAACCTCTATGGTCTTCCCCGACATGGTCTTTAATACATCCCCCGGTTTTATTGCACTCCCGCCCGGCATATTCTCTGTCGCAGGCAGGAGACCAACTATATTCAGGGGGATCGCGAGCCTCGCCGCTGCTTTCAGGCATCCGAGAACAGCTGCCCCGCCGGACATATCGTCTTTCATCTGCTCCATCTTCTCGGCAGGCTTAATAGAGATACCGCCGCTATCAAAGGTAATAGACTTGCCTACCAGGACTATGGGGTTGGTCTTTTTTTTTCCGCCATTGTATTCTAATATAATGAACTTTGGCGGCTCATGACTCCCCTTTGCAACCCCGATAAGTCCCCCCATACCTAACCTTTCCATGTCCCGCCTTTCAAGGACCTTGCATTTGAGGCCATATGCCCTTGCAATATCCTTTGCAGCATCCGCCATCCTTGCCGGTGTTACATAGTTGGAGGGATGATTCACGAGATCTCTCGCAAGGTTTGTGGCCTCGGCAACAATCTCGCCTCTTTTTGCCCCCTTGTCGATCTGATCCAAGTCATGATCGGCCACGATGACAAGCTCCTCCACCTCTTTTATCTCATCCAGGTTCTGGGTCTTATATTCATTGAATTGATACAAGGCCAATATAGATCCTTCTGCTATAGCCTGCGCCAGATCGCTTACGGATACGCCCGAAATACCATCCCCATGCAAGGCAGTGGTAATCTTCTTTATGCCTATTCTTCTCAAGTATGTAGATGCAACTCCTGAGGCCTGCCTTACCTTGTCTATTTTAAATTCTTTCTTCTTGCCAAGTCCGACCAAAAGAATCCTTCTTGCAGGCAACTCCCCTATCGTATGGATCAGGGAGGTCTGGTTGGCCTTCCCTTTAAATTCGCCGTCCTTTATGATCTTTCCGATCTTACCCGAGATTTTTTTACTTAAGAGCCTGACGCTCTTTTGCAGTTCCTCTTCGTCCTCAAAGAAACTTAATACAACCGCATCAGCAGGCTCTTCTTCGATCCTCCCCCTCTTAACCCTGATTGCCATTACCATCAACCTCCTTTAGTAGATACCCACGGGCAAACCCGTGGCAATGATTGAAAGGCGCTTCGTGCACAAAGAACGCATTCATCCCCGCCTGAAGGCGGGGTCCTCTAGCTTGCGCCGCCCGTGGGGATCTACCCAGCGAGCAAAGCGAGCGTTGAGGGGGAGGTGTTGATCAACTGTGGGGGCCCGTCCGGTACAGTGGCTCCTCCGATGCCCCCACACCCCGCGCTTGCACCGGCAAAGCCGGATGCTCGCTTCGGCTTTGCCGGTGGAGGGGGCGACGCAAGCCCCTATAATACGATTAGACCCCACGCCTGTTCGGCTCCCAGATATATTTATGCATCTGCAGATGCAGCCTAACATTTATATTATCTTCCAGTATCCATGATGCCAGGTCATCCAGCGGCATAAGTCCAAAGACTGGGGAGAACAGGACAGTTTGATCCAAAAGGCGTTTATATCTTCCGAGCAGGTCCAGCGTCCACACATAGTCCGCCCTGTCAGCTATAACAAACTTGACCTGGTCCTTTCTGTCCAGGACATCAAGGTTCTCCCACCTCATCCTTTCAGACATCCCACTGCCGGGACACTTTACGTCCATTACAATTATAGCCCTTTTATCAATTTTTCCTATGTCAAGGCTGCCGTTTGTTTCGATCATCACAATAAATCCATTGTCAAGGAGATGCCGCATAAGGCCGCCTACTCCCTCTTGTAGCAATGGTTCGCCACCGGTGATTTCTACCAGACCGGACCCCAGCCTTTTAACCTTATCTGCTATATCATCAACCGTCATTGCCGTCCCGTCCTCATAGGCATATTTAGTGTCACACCATCTGCACCTTAAATTGCAACCTGTAGTCCTGATAAATGTGGTGGGGAGACCTGCGTATGTGGATTCTCCCTGGATAGATCTAAAGATTTCATTTACTACGATTATATTTACCATTTGGCTATCTTCCACCCCATCTTCCTGGCTATATATGTCATGCGGGTACCAGGGTTTATCACTGCAGGATTTCCCACGCACCTGAACATGTCAATATCTGCGATACTGTCTCCGTAGGCATAAGAAAGTTTCAGGTCAATACATCTGTTCATGGCAAACCCCTCAAGGAGTAGCCTCTTCCCATGCCTGTAAGGATACGGAGGGATCAGCCTCCCCGTGAAATGACCGTCAATCAGCTCCAGCCTGCTGGACATGCAGGCATCCACCTTCAGGTATTCTGCAAGGGGCTGGACAAGGAAGTCAAGCCCCCCCGTCAGCAGAATTATTATCTCCCCCCTGTCTTGATGAATCTTTATGGTCTCTGTAGCCCTGGAAGAAAGATTCGGGAGGACATCCTTTGTAAATATGGTTTCTGCAATTGCTCTCATCTCATCAACAGACCTTCCGTAAAGATAGGCCTTATTAGATTTTAGCAGAAAGGGGAAAGGTCTTTTCCGTTCGGTCACAAAAAAAACTATGGTCCTGATAAGGTCGGATATACCGATCTCCTTTATCCTCCAGAGATGCTTTATGAATCGTCTCTCGATAGAATCCCCGCGGAGGATTGTCTTATCAACATCAAAGAAGGCCCCGATCAATATCAGTACCCCATAGTCTCATTGACTCCCTAGAAAAATATATGATAACATAAAAAAGAATTCAAATAAAAATGAAAATATTCATATACCTCAGATTAATAATAAAAATAAAGCCCTGTTCCTCTTTTAAAAGGATTATATCCGCCGGCATCATTTCGGTAATTGTCATATTTATCCTAAAGGCCGCGGTTGCAAAGGAAGCCGGGGTAAGCAGCGCCCAGAATGAGATGGTCCTTATACCAGAGGGACAGTTCATTGTGGGATCTGACAAGAGACACCCTGATGAAGGTCCTATGCATACCGTATATATAGATCAGTTCTATATAGACAAATTTGAGGTGACCAATGCCCGGTACTTACGATTTGCCCAGGAAACAGGCAGAAGGCTTCCCGACCACTTAAGAAGCGGGGTAATCCCCCCCGGTATGGATGATCATCCGGTTATCTATGTCAACTGGTATGACGCAAGGGATTATTGTCATTGGGCAGAAAAGAGGCTTCCTACGGAGACCGAATGGGAAAAGGCGGCAAGGGGGACAGATGGCCGTAACTTTCCCTGGGGAAATGAGTTTGATGCGAGAAAGGCCAATACCCCGCAGCTCGGATTACGCCACACTATGCCGGTTGGCAGCTTTCCTGAGGGGAGAAGTCCATACGGGGTCTATGATATGTCAGGAAATGTATGGGAATGGACAGAGAGCTGGTATAAGGCATATCCGGGCAACAAGAGACCTGCGAAGGAGAATTACGGTGAAAGATACAGGGTAGTAAGGGGCGGCTCCTGGATAGACTGCTCCTTTTACAGGTGCGGGATAAGCGCCTTTACCTTTAACAGGGGCTTCTTCAAGGTGGAGACAAAAAACAATAGTTTCGGTTTCAGGTGCGCAAAGAATGGATAAGAATAAATGACAAATCACAAATTCCAAATTCCAAAATTTGACATTTGGATTTTGATATTTGCAATTTTTGCCATAGGATGCAAGCAAAGATCTAATGTACCGGATGGGATGGTATTGATCCCCGCTGGTGAATTCATCATGGGAAGCAACAAGACCGATACAGAAGGAAAGGGGACTGAATTCGGGTCTGTAAAACCATTTTTTTTAGATGAGCACCCTGAACGCAAGATGAGGCTTAAGGCATTTTACATTGATAAATTTGAGCTAACAGAAGGAGCGTATAAAAAATTTGTCGATGCTACTAACTCAAGGGCCCCGGAACATTGGATAGATGGGAAACCGCCGGCAGGAAGAGAGAGTTTCCCTGTAACCAATGTGAACTGGTATGATGCAGATAGATATTGCAGGTGGGCAGGGAAGAGGCTCCCAACCGAGGCCGAATGGGAGAAGGCCGCAAGGGGCCCTGATGGAATGGAATACCCCTGGGGAGAGAAATATGATAGCAAGAAGGCAAATACCGGCGATTCAGGCTTTGGGGATATAGCCCCTGTAGGCAGCTTTCCTGAGGGAAGGTCTGTCTATGGTGTCTATGATATGAGTGGAAATGTATGGGAGTGGACAGCCGATTGGTATAAGCCCTACCCTGGAAGTGACTACAAGTCTGATACCTTCGGTGAAAAGAATAAGGTACTGCGGGGAGGGAGTTGGGGAGGCGGAGTCCATTACTCTCTCCCTCTCTTCTATCGCGGGGCCTACCGTTTTTATACAACACCTGAGCGCGGCTTTCCTGATGCCGGGTTCAGGTGCGTCAAGGATAAGTAGAGTGGAGATATGCTAAATTAGTGCACTTATGGAGATCAAAGACACAGGCGACCAGTTCCAGCAGCGGTTTAAAAAACTAGAAGAGATTTCCGGGATGGGGATTTATCCATATGGCGGACGCTTTGATGCCAGGGATAAGGCCAGGGATATCCTGGATGGTTACAGGGATACCAATGCAGAATTTCTGGAGAAGGATCCCCCTAACATATCTTTAGCAGGGAGGATCGTTTCTTTCCGGCGTTTTGGCAAGGCCGCCTTTGCCCATATCCAGGATGACTCCGAAAGGATCCAGGCCTATTTCAAAAAAGATCTAATGAAGGGGAGGGAGATCGATGTCTTCGAGGGGCTTGATATAGGAGACATTATAGGAGTGAAGGGGAGGCTGTTCAGGACAAAGACAAATGAGCTTACCATCCAGGCGGAAGAGTTTGTCCTCCTGGCTAAATCCTTAAGACCCCTTCCAGAGAAATGGCACGGCCTCACAGATATAGAGACAAGATACAGGCAGCGTTATCTCGACCTTATTGCCAACCCGGAGAAGAAAGAGGTCTTCATCCAACGAACCAGGATAATAAATTCCATAAGAGAATTCTTAAATGAAAGAGGTTTTCTTGAGGTTGAGACCCCGATGATGCAGCCTGTCCCTGGCGGCGCAACAGCAAGGCCCTTTGTTACCCATCATAACGCGCTTGAGGTAGATCTATACTTAAGAATAGCCCCTGAACTATATCTTAAGAGACTCATGGTCGGGGGCTTTGAAAGGGTCTACGAGATTAACAGAAACTTCAGGAATGAAGGGATCTCTACAATCCATAATCCGGAATTTACCATGCTCGAGTTTTATATGGCCTATTCAGATTATCTATATCTGATGGAATTCACCGAGGAGATGATAACCTCCATAGCAAAAAGGGTAACAGGAGGACTTAATTTCAGGTATGGCGAAAAGGAGATAGATCTTACCCCCCCATGGGAGAGGCTCAGTTTCCATGAATCTATTCTCAGGTTCAATCAGCTTAAGATGGAGGATTTAAGGGACA
>JACRHA010000144.1 GCA_016234185.1 Nitrospirota bacterium | reverse complement strand
TTATTGTCATTCCCGAGGTAGTAATCGGGAATCCAGTCTCTTTAAGAAACAAAGAAGCTCTGGATTCCCGCCTAAAGACTGCGGGAATGACGCTCAAGACACCCGAAATATATGTAAAGAAGCGTTGGACTCACTACACTAGATCACCCTTAAAACAGATTTATGTAGCTAACCTCTTACTTTGTCCCTTCCAGATTGAGCGACAGAATCTTTATGTCCCTACCAGCCGCTGTGCATGACGGAGCAGTGAAATAATCTCCGCTGCTCCAATATGTCTGGCTGGGAAGATTGGTATAATCGAAGGTCTGAAGACCCGAATCTTTTTGACCCATGGCATATATATCCACAGACTTATAGTCTGACAACACAATAAATCTGTGCACCACAGAACCATCCTCATTTGGCATAAAGAGCCCTACAAATTCCCTGTCGCCATTTCTCGGATTGGCAAGGTACACACCATAGCTGCAATCCGACTTAAGTTCACTGGCCTCTATTGTAATTACCCGCAGTCCCTCTTTGGTATCTTGTATCTTCGCCTTTGCATTGAAGTCTGCACCGCTGAATTCTGGAATCCCATCGATAAGCGCAGATTCCATTGGTACAGTTACTGGAGCCCGCGCGGCATAAACTACAGCCGTCATGCCAATCAGCAGAAAACCAGCAAGGAACACCATATAACTCTTACCTCTCCTCATTTTTCCCCTCCTTTTTTAATTACCTTTTCCTCTTCATCTGCCCACGTCAGGCAAACTGCTATATTTATGATATTAAGTCTCTTGCACATATTTATCAACTCCCCATAAGTATGTTTTTTCTAACTTTAAATGATGATATTCTTCACCTGAAAGTAGGAGGCGCATCTCTTTATCCTTTACATTTTGTTAATAAAGATGTAATAATTTTTAATTGCTCAGGAGGAATAATGAATGAAGTAAGGGTAAGATTTGCGCCATCTCCAACAGGATATCTACATATTGGCGGCGTTAGGACCGCACTCTTCAACTGGTTCTTTGCGAAGCATAATAAAGGTAAATTTATCCTGAGGATAGAGGATACAGATCAGGAGCGCTCAACAGAGAAATCCATTGATGCGATCATAGAGGGGATGACCTGGCTCGGCCTTGTTTGGGATGAGGGTCCATATCGTCAGACGGATAGGATTGAGATATACAGAAGGTATGTGGAGCAGCTCCTCTCTGAAAAAAAAGCATACCATTGCTATTGCACGCCTGAGGAGCTTGAGGAGAGGCGTAAGAGGGCGTTAGCTGCTGGCCAGATCCCGAAATATGACAGGAGGTGCCTTGGCCTTGCAACCCCCCCAAAAGACAGAAGGCCGGCCGTAAGGTTTAAATCGCCACAAGAGGGAACCACTGTAGTAGATGATCTGGTTAAGGGGAAGGTAGCCTTCGAAAATTCAAACCTTGATGATCTTATAATCATGAGATCGGATGGATCCCCGACGTACAACTTTTGTGTGGTTATAGATGATGCAACCATGGGGATCACCCATGTAATACGAGGCGACGATCATTTAAATAATACGCCGAAACAGATCCATTTGTATCATGCCCTGGGGTATAGCCTTCCGGAGTTTGGACACCTCTCAATGATCCTGGGGCCCGACAAGGCACGCCTTTCAAAAAGACATGGTGCAACATCGATCATGGCATACAAGGAGATGGGCTATCTCCCGGAGGCGATGGTAAACTACCTTGCAAGGCTCGGATGGTCTTACAAAGACCAGGAGATCTTTTCCAGGGAGGAGATTATAGAAAAGTTTACCCTTGAATCGGTCGGAAGCTCGGCTGCTATCTTCAACCCTGATAAGCTCCTTTGGATTAATAGCCAGTATATACATAATGCCGATCCTAAAAGGCTCTCTCAACTTCTCAAGCCATTTCTTGTCATGGAGGGGCTTATAAAGGAGGATGAGAAGACTGACGAGGAGAGGCTCGGGAGGATCATTAATGCCTTAAAGCAAAGATCCAGAACGCTCGTTGAGATGGCATCATCAGCCGCATATTTCTTTAAAGAGGACATAGAGATAGATAAGAAGGATGCAGATAACGTCTTAAATGAGGGGTCGTTACAGTTACTGGAGCGGCTCTCTATAAGACTTGAAGGGCTATCAGATTTCAATCAAACGGCTATTGAAGAGGCATTTAAAGGGTTTGTAGAGAAGGAAGGTTTGAAGCTCTCACAGATAGCCCAACCTGCAAGGCTTGCAATAACAGGAAAGACTGTTAGTCCCGGGATTTATGAGGTGATGGAGATCCTGGGAAAGGAGAGGACATTAAAGAGGCTTAAGAAGGTGGTGGGGAAGGGATGACGCCAGATCAAAGATCCGAAGAGGGAGAAGATAAATACAAGTTAAGGCTTAAGTCTATCCGTGTCGTGATCTTAAGGATAGACGACCTGATTCATATTATGGTGGCATTCTTCCTGCTCCTTGCCGGTCTTTTTGTAGTTGCAAAAAGCCTATTTGTTTTGAGATCCTTTGAAAGCCCCGCGATCCTCTATTTTATAAATGATATGCTCTTTGTTATAATCATCCTGGAACTCCTCTGGACAGTACTGGCCTATCTTAAGAGAAAACAATTTCCTATTGTATCCTTTATATTTATAGGTATAATATCCAGCATCAGAAGGATACTTATGATCGAGGCACAGACCTCATTCTCCTTTATGAAGAGCGGAGAGGGATTGATCAGTAAGGAGATGATTGAGCTTGGGATTTATTCTATAATGATCCTGATCCTGGCGTTGAGCTATTTTCTCCTGGCAAAGGTGCCTCACCAGGAGTGATGAACTGGGGGATCGTCTAACTGGCAGGACGACAGACTCTGGATCTGTCTATCGGGGTTCGAATCCCTGTCCCCCAGCCAGTTTTTTATCAATCAGCAAAATAATCAACGATATTTTTCACGCTATAGCCGTCAGCTTTTGCTCCAGCTCACGTTTTAAATCCAAGTAGTGCTGGTAATCTCCTGCCCCCTCGATAAAATCTTTTGAATCATCCAGTTTTCCTTCATTATATCGAGAAAAGAAGTCGGCTGAGGGTATATGATACTTCGCTTCATAGGCAGACAGTGATCTCATAAGGGCGTCAAAAGCCTCGATGGGTGAGTTATATATAGTCCTTATAACAGCCATAATCTCTGCCTCTCGGAAGATTAAACCTAACGCAATTATATCTTTCTCCCGTCTCCATAGCAAGTTCACGTATCCACTTTCAAATCACTTTCCCTGTGTTAGCTAAATTTTAAAAGTGCACTGTCTTAACTATTAAAACTGCACTTTTTGAATAACCTCAGCCAGGATCTCTTGTTCCCCCACGAGTTAGTTTCGGCAACAGAAACGGATCTT
>JACRHA010000145.1 GCA_016234185.1 Nitrospirota bacterium | reverse complement strand
CCGGCAGCGACATTTTCCATCCCGCGGACCGCTTCCTCAAGAAGCGTGAGATGGACGTGCTCCCGCTCCAGGCGGTGGTAGTGATCCAGCCGGTCGGCGTCGATCAAGGCGGCGCAGCTCTCGCCGTTCTTGGTGATGATCTTCTCGCTGTGCTCCTGACGGACCTCTTCGCAAAGCTCCGACAACTTCGCCCGGGCTTTGGTGAGGGGAATGATGTCTTTTGGTGAAATGGGCATGGGAACCTCCTTGGTGATTTAATGGTAAAATTATAAATAATGTACAGAATTCTGTCAACTACTGTTTATGCTAAGTAGTAAAGAGATTCAACTGGATATTGCATGCATACTGCCTGACGAGCAATCATTATCATTTGCTGATAGAGACTTCTGATGGAAATCTCTCCAGAGGGATGAGGCAGTTAAATGGCATATATGCCCAGCAATTCAACCGAAGACATAAAAGAGTTGGGCACGTTTTACAAGGGAGATATAAGGCAATCCTTGTGGATAAGGATAACTACCTGCTTGAACTTTGCAGGTATATAGTATTAAACCCTGTCAGGGCCGGCATAGTGAGAGATCCAAAGCAATGGCAATGGAGCAGTTACAAAGATACGGTAGGGTACGGCAAAGGCATCTCATGTTTAACGAAGGACTGGATACTTTTACAGTTTGGAAGGGAAAGAGGAAAGGCCGAAATGCAATACAAGGAATTCGTGCAATCTTTACTTCTTTCATAGCATCTTCTTCTGTTTCTCCGAATGCAGAACAGCCCGGCAGATCAGGAATGACCGCGCGACCGGAAAGCCTTGCTGATAATTCTCTTATCTATTATAGGGGCTTGCGTCGCCCCCTCCACCGGCAAAGCCGGATGGAGCCCCCCTCAACGCTCGCTTTGCTCGCTGGGTAGATACCCACGGGCTATGTCCGTGGGTATCTGTTAGTAAACGCCCTTAAAGCCTTTAGTTTTTCCAGTGCCGTGCCTGAGTCGATAGACTCTGCTGCAATAGTCATCGCCTCTTCCCAGCTCCTGGACTTATTGCATGCCATAATGGCCGGGGCAGAATTTAATAAAATAATATCCCTCTTTGTCCCTTTGGATCCATTTAGGATATCTTCCGTTATCCTGGCATTGTCCCCGGCATCGCCGCCAATCAGATCCTTGAGCTTTCCGGTATGGAGCTTGAAATTTGAGGGTTCAACAAAATAACCTGATATCCTTCCGTCACACCCTTCTGAAATTTTTGTCCTTTCAGTTATGGTGATCTCATCAAGTCCGTCCATCCCATGGACAACAAAACAATGCCTTGATCCAAGGTTCACAAGGACCCTCGCCAGCAAGTCGGTCAGCTCCTCGGCATATACACCCAGCACCTGGATCGATGCCCCCGCGGGATTGGCTAAGGGCCCCAGGATATTAAATATGCTCCTTATACCTATCTCCTGCCTCTGCGCCAGTGCATGCTTCATCGCACCATGGAACATCGGCGCGAATAGAAAGCCGATCCCGATCTCATTCACGCACTCCTCTACCTTTGATGGAGGAATGTCTATCTTTACACCAAGGGCCTTTAAGAGGTCTGCGCTCCCTGACCTGCTTGATACAGATTTGTTTCCATGTTTTGCGACCGTGATACCTGTGCCAGCCACCACAAAGGCCGCTGTAGTAGATATATTGAAGGTGTGTGACATGTCACCACCTGTCCCGCATGTATCAACAACAGACGGGTCATCCACCCTGATCCTTATTGCCTTCTCACGCATGACCTTTACAGATCCTGTGATCTCGTCAACAGTCTCACCCTTCATTCTCAGGGCAGTGATATAGGATGCGATCTGGGCCGGTGTGGCCTCACCCTCCATGATCTCCCTCATGGCAGACTCTGCCTCAGCCTCGCTTAGGTCGACCTTCTCAACGAGCTTTGATATAGCCTCTTTTATCATAAGAGCTCCTTATATCTTTAAAAAATTTCTAAGCAGGTCCATTCCTGCCTTAGTAAGGATAGATTCGGGATGAAACTGCATACCCTCGATAGGAAAATCCTTGTGCCTGACGCCCATTATCTCCCCCTCTTTGGTCTCGGCAGTTATGATAAGGCAAGATGGGATCGTCTCCCTCTTTATAATCAATGAGTGGTATCTCGTCGCCTCAAATGGGTTAGGGATGTCCTTAAATATGGTTTTACCATCATGGTATATCATGGATATCTTGCCATGCATGAGGCGGCCTGCCCTTACCACATCGCCACCGAAGGCCTCGCCTATGGACTGATGTCCTAAGCAGACGCCCAGTATAGGCATCTTCCCCTGAAAGTGCCTGATAACCTCAATCGATATCCCTGCCTCTTTTGGTGTGCATGGGCCCGGTGAGATCACTATCCTCTCAGGCTTAAGCTCCTCTATCTCCGCTATAGTTATCTTGTCGTTCCTGAAGACCTTTATCTCCTGGCCAAGTTCACCCAGGTACTGAACAAGGTTGTATGTAAAGGAGTCGTAGTTGTCGATCATAAGGATCATCTACAAAAGCCCCCTTTCAGCCATCTCTACGGCACTGACCATCGCCCTGGCCTTGCTCACTGTCTCCTGGTATTCTTTTTCAGGGTCTGAGTCGGCAACTATTCCCGCCCCGGCCTGGATATAGGCTGTACGATCCTTTATAAGGATAGTCCTTATTATTATGCATGTGTCCATATTTCCCGAGAAACTGAAGTATCCTACTGCACCTGCATAGATGACGCGTCTTGACGGCTCAAGTTCCTCGATGATCTCCATCGCCCTTATCTTGGGCGCGCCAGACACTGTACCGGCCGGGAAACATGCCTTGATCAGACCGAAGGAATCCTTATCCTGCGAGAGTATACCATGGACATTAGTGACCATGTGCATTACATGGGAATATTTTTCCACCACCATTAGTTCGTCTACAGAAACCTTTCCCGTCTCAGATACCCTCCCGACATCATTCCTGCCGAGATCCACAAGCATTATATGCTCTGCCCTCTCCTTGGGATCTGCCAGGAGTTCTTCCATCATCCTGCTGTCCTCTGCCTCTGACAACCCACGCCTCCTGGTTCCTGCTATGGGTCTTACCTCTATTCTTCTATCCTCGCACCTGACAAGGACCTCAGGGGACGAACCGGCTATGTCTATATCATCGAAATGGAGATAATACATATAGGGGGATGGATTGATCACCCTTAGCGCCCGGTAGATGTCAAATGGATCTGATGATACCTCTGTTTTGAATCTCTGAGAGAGGACGACCTGGAAGATATCCCCGGCCTTTATATATTCCTTTGCCCCATCTACCATCCTGCAAAAATCTACCCTGGCCATATTGGGTGTGAAGGTTAGGTTTGTCCGCCCATTTATCTTCTTAGCAGATTCGAGGTTTCTGCCATCCCGTAATTTCCTTATTATCCGGTCGATCTTCTCCGTTGTCTCCTTATACACCTTTTCAATATCGCTGTCCTCGATGTGCGCATTTGAGACAACCTTTATCGTCTGGCTGATATTGTCGAATATGAGTATGGTATCGGTGATAACAAAGTATAGATCAGGCAGGTCTATCCCTTCCTTTTTCCGGTCCGGGATCTCTTCAAAATAACGCACCATGTCATAGCTTAAGTATCCGACTGCCCCTCCAAAGAAGCGGGGGAGCCCTTCTACCTGCACCGGTCTATATCTTTCCATTATAGATTTTAATATCTCAAGGGGATCGGATACGTTCCTGATCACCTCTTTCTTTCCGTCTGATGTAATCTCAATGCGCTCTCTGTTGCCCTTAATTACAATAGACGGGTTGCTTCCAAGGAAGGAATATCTTGCCCATTTCTCTCCCCCTTCAACAGATTCAAGGAGATATGAGTGGCTGCCGTCATTTATCCTCATGAATGCGGAAACAGGGGTGTCCAGATCGGCTAATATCTCCCGATAGACGGGGATAAGGTTCCCCTCTTTTGACTTTTCCTTGAACTCTTCAAAGGCGGGATGGTGCATCTAACTCCAAGTTTTTATGGGCTTTTAAATTATCACAGGGTATGGGGTTATGTCAATTGAATAGATTATACAAACCGGACATCTTGACTTGCTGCTAACAGGTTTCAACCATTCCTTGCCTTCCCGTCCCGGCTGACCTAAATCCTGCATTATTGCCTGTAAACGAGGGTCATCTGTTTCGGTATACCCATCACTGAGCAGTTCAAAGTGTTCATCCTATTGGGTTTTTAAGGAATTCCCCGGCCTTTAGTGCAGCCGCTTTGCGGTTGTCAACGCCAAGTCTTATTAAGATCTCCCCGAAATGCTTCTCTACTGTCCGTATACTCCAATTAAGGCTTTTGGCAATCTGCTCATTTGAGATCCCGCTTTCCTGAACAAGGCAGAAAAACACTTCAGCCTG
>JACRHA010000146.1 GCA_016234185.1 Nitrospirota bacterium | reverse complement strand
TATGGAGGAGCTGCTGAGGAGGCATAATATGCCCCTCTCAAGTCAGGAGTCGGCAACACCGCTTTCAATGTTCGATATCCTTGGATTTACAATCCCATATGAGCTTACCTATACAAATATCCTGAATATCTTAGACCTTTCAGGAATCCCGTTAAGGTCAGAGGAAAGGGGAATTGCCTATCCCCTTATTATCGGGGGCGGATCTGCTGTATTTAATCCTGAGCCAATGGCAGACTTTTTCGATGCTATAGTAATGGGTGACGGAGAAGAGGTAATAACTGAGATTATTGACTGCTACCAGAAGTGGAAAGAGGAAAAGGGGAAGAAGGATGAACTCCTCCGCCTCCTGTCAGGGATCGAAGGCGTTTATGTCCCTTCGCTTTTTCATGTTGAATATAAAGGCGACGGGAACATCAAGTCTGTTACACCTGTCGGGAATGCCGCCGAAAAGGTAAAGAGGAGGATAATCGCATCCCTGGATAAGGCGTCATTTCCGGTTAGGCATATCGTCCCTTATGCCAGGGCTGTGCATGACCGCCTTACAGTAGAGATAACACGAGGCTGCACCCACGGGTGCAGGTTCTGCCAGGCAGGTATTACCTGCAGGCCTGTCAGGGAAAGGAGTCCGGAGGTCATAGAGGATATTGTCAGGAGGGCGATTTCTGCAACCGGTTATGAGGACGTATCCCTTGCATCTCTGAGCACGGGTGATTACTCATCCCTTTTACCCCTTCTTAACAGATTAATGAACAGTTATAGGGAGAAGAGGGTCTCCTTCTCGCTCCCGTCGCTCAGGGTCGGCACGCTCTCCCATAGTGTATTGAAGGAGATCAAGAGGACAAGAAAGACAGGGTTTACCATTGCGCCTGAGGCCGGGACAGAGAGGCTGAGGAGGGTAATAAATAAGCCGATCTCCGAGGATGAACTGCTAAAGACAGTAGCCGACGTATACAGAGAGGGTTGGCGGTCTATAAAGTTTTATTTTATGCTTGGTCTTCCTACAGAGGAGATTAAAGACCTTGACGGCATCATAGGACTTACAGGGCGCGCCATGATGATAGGTCGTGGTTTAAAAGGAGGGAAGAGGAAGATAAGGATAAGCCTCTCAACCTTTGTTCCTAAGCCGCATACACCTTTTCAATGGATCGGGCAGATACCGGGAGAGGAGATTGCGGAACGGCAGAGATATCTTCGGAGCAGGCTCAGGAAGGGAGATATTGATCTCCAGATGCAGCACCCTGAGATAAGCCTTCTTGAGGCCCTTTTATCAAGGGGGGACAGGAGGGTCGGAAGGTTGATAGAGCGGGCATGGAACCTTGGATGCAGGTTTGACGGATGGACTGAGGTGTTTTCTTATGAGAGATGGAAGAAGGCCTTTATTGAATCCGGTATAGATCCGCTCTTCTATGCGCATAGGAATATTGCAGTTGAGGAGACCCTGCCATGGGACCATATTGATACCGGCGTCACAAAGGACTTCCTTGTTTCCGAGTTTGAAAAGGCGCGTTCTCTTGTTACTACGCCTGACTGCAGATACGGGGACTGCTGTAACTGCGGGGTCTGCATTGATGGGGGAAGCGGTGAGATAAGACCCTTTATTGCAGAAGTTATCGGCATGGATGCCGAAGCGGAACAACATCCTGACAAAGAGAGATCTGTTACGCCGGATTACTTCAGGGTCAGGATGAAGTATAAAAAGGAGGGTGAGATTAAGCATATATCACAGCTTGAATTTATGTCTTCCATTTTCAGGGCAATAAACAGAGGAGGTATCCCCATAGCTTTTTCTGAGGGATTTCACCCCCACCCGAGGGTATCGCTGGGCCACGCACTCCCATGCGGCATGGAGAGCAGCGCAGAGTATTTTGATATGGTTCTGCTGTCCGGTATGAGGCCATCCCGCCTGGCAGGCATTCTAAACGAGGAACTTCCTGATGGGATAAGGATCGTATCTGCAGGACAGCTTCATCCGGGTTCGCCAAGTCTTTCAAGTTCAATTACAGGGCTGGCTTATGTGGTTGACCTCGGAGGCCCTGTCTCCTCCATTGATATGATTATTGAGGAGTTTATGAAAAGGGGCGAGATACAAATAAGGAGGGTCTCGAAAAGCGGAGAGCAGGATGTTGATATAAGGCCTATGCTTTTGGAGATAAAACCTATGGGCAGGAACGGGGTCTTCATGTTTTTGGAATGCATAAATGACGTGCACTGCAGGCCGCAGGAGGTACTACAGGAGATCTTTAGGGGCTGCGCCGGAATACCTCCATCATTTGCGATTAAGCGTATCGGGCAATACATAAAAAGGGCAGAAAAATGGTATGATCCCATTGATTTGTGTGCGACTAATACCAATTCGCATTCAACAGGATACCAAGGCGGCGAGGAGGAGGCGACGCAGGCGTACGGTTTGTACGTTGAGGAGCCGACGACGAAGCCAACGCAGGTAGCCGAATGAAGGCAAATTGGTATAACAAGAGAGAAATGGAGGAGGCATGTCGATAGAGATAATAATAAATGCAACCAAAGAGGAGACAAGGGTAGCGCTCTTTGAAAACAAGGTAGTTACAGAGTTCCATATAGACAGGAAAAGAGACCGCGAGATTGTCGGAAACATCTACAAAGGGCGTGTTGTAAAGGTACTCCCGGGGATGCATGCCTCCTTTGTGGATATCGGTCTTCAGAAAGGGGCCTTTCTTTATGTTGATGACGTGGCATCCCATGTTGATGATTATGCAAAGCTGATGGAATATGAGGTGGATGAAAAGATCGGGCATGAAAAGGAGAGCCACAGGTCAAAGAGGTCCGGTGCAGTCTCCATAGAGGATCTGCTTCAGGAGGGTCAGGAGATAATGGTCCAGGTCTCGAAGGAACCGATGGGTACAAAAGGGCCGCGGGTTACAACATATATCTCCCTTCCCGGAAGATATCTTGTTTATATGCCGACCATAGATCATATAGGCATATCAAGGAGGATCACGCAAGAGGAAGAGAGGGCCAGATTAAAGGAGATTATTGCCAGGATGAGGAGGCCCGGGACAGGGTATATAGTCAGGACAGTGAGCGGTGGAAAAAGCGAAGGAGACCTGATGCCTGACATGGAATTTCTGCAGATCCTC
>JACRHA010000143.1 GCA_016234185.1 Nitrospirota bacterium | reverse complement strand
GCCACCATAAAGGGTGTACCTGCCGGCAAGTATACGGCTGAGGTCTGGCATGAGGTGCTCGGGACAAAGACTGCCGAGGTCACAGTGGGCGCAAGCGGCAACGTTGAGGTAAGCTTTACGCTTGATGGCAACAAAGAGATTTAGCATATAGAGAAAAAGAGGGGATCTGGTTACAGAGCCCCTCTTTTTTCCATAGCGTTGTATCAGAATTGCATAACGGTAAAATGGTTAGGGTAGATACCAGTAAGGAAAGCGGGGGGGTCAGGAGTCAGGAGAAAGGTATCCTGGATCTTGAATCCTCTATCCAGCGAGCGGATGCGAGCGTTGAGGGGGAGGCTCCATCCGGCTTTGCCGGTGGAGGGGGCGACGCTAGCCCCTTTAAATAGACAATGAAGGTTAAATCTAAGGTCTGGATAGAGGAGGATGGAATACCTGTATTTGGTGAGGGGAGAGAGTATCTCCTGGAGCTGATTGATACCCATGGTTCTATAAACAAGGCGGCATCCAGCCTGGGAATATCATACAGAAAGGCCTGGAGTTATATCAAGACGATGGAGGAGACGCTGAAGATCCCTCTTGTTGAGAGGTCCAAGGGAGGCATAGGCGGCGGGGGATCAAGGCTTACCGGAGAGGCGCGGTCCTTCCTCATCAGATTTGAACGCCTCTGTAAGGGGATAGATGAGATTGTTAACGAGAGATTTAAGACAATATTTAAGTGAGGGATCAGGGTGGTTCAGCGAGCAAGGCGAGCGTTGAGGGGGAGGCTCCATCCGGCTTTGCCGGTGGAGGGGGCGACGCTAGCCCCTGGAAAATCTATCCAGCTCATTGACGGGTTCAGCAGGCGGATTGATTATATCAGGGTATCAATAACTGACCGGTGCAACTTAAGATGTCTTTATTGTATGCCCAAGGAGGGGATGCCCTTTAAAGAGAGGAGCGAGCTCCTTACATTTGAGGAGATAGAGAGGGTAGTCAAGGCCTTTGTTATGGCAGGTGTTTCTCGTGTCCGGATTACCGGTGGTGAGCCTCTTGTCAGAAAGGGCCTTCCTGATCTTGTCAGGGCTGTCTCCCGGCTTGATGGGGTTAAGGACCTCTCCATGACTACCAATGCGGGTCTCCTTGAAAGGTTTGCCGAAGATCTAAAGAGCGCAGGGTTGAGGAGGATAAATATCAGTCTTGACTCCCTCAGACATGATCGGTTCCGGGAGATTACAAGGGGGGGTGACCTGTCTACAGTCTTAAGGGGGATAGATAAGGCGCTTGATGTCGGACTTGTGCCTGTCAAGATAAACATGGTAGTGATGAGAGGCATCAATGATGATGAGTTGGTAGAGTTTGTAAAATTCGCTGCCAAAAGGCATATAAAACTGAGGTTTATAGAGTGCATGCCCCTTGGGAGGATCGGCTTCCTGAACAAGGAGATGTATATGTCTACAGAGGAGATAGCGGAGAATATCGCCAAGGAATACCCGCTCTCTCCATCAGCGGGTGACGGTGCGGGCCCTGCAAGATATTATAGGGCGGAAGACCTCGGTATAGACGTGGGGTTTATTAGTCCGATAAGCCAGCATTTTTGCAGTACCTGTAACAGGGTCAGGATTACGGCAGTCGGCAAGCTAAGGTTATGCCTGGGTCATGATGAAGAGATAGATCTTAGATCTATACTGAGGTCCGGTATTAACGAGGAAGAGCTCCTTTCTGTAATACTCGATGGGATCAGGAAAAAGCCAAAGGGGCATAATTTTGTAGAATTAAGCGGTAATGTGTGCGGAGAAGGGATGTCGTCTATTGGCGGGTAGGGATATGGCAATAAAGACAGCGGGGGATATTGATTCAGAGGTTATCCTCGAGTCTATTAACGACGGGGTGCTCAGTATAGGCCTGGATAAGAAGATCAATTATGTTAACCGTGCCGCAGAGAGGCTCCTGGGTTACAAGAAGGAAGAGATAGTAGGGATGTCCTGTGCACAGGTGGCTGGGTGTGATACGTCCTATGAGTGCCTCCTTGAGCGGACAATAAAGACGGGCGAGAACCTCTCTAATATAGAGTGCGCTATCAAGGATAAAGGCGGGAGGGTCATACCTGTCTCCATTAATACGGCAATCATAAGGGGCAATGATGGGGAGGTTATTGGCGGAGTAGAGATATTCAGAGATATCTCCCAGATAAAGATACTTACAGAGGAGTTGAAGGGGAGGTACCTCTTCGATAATATAATCGGGAAGAATTTCAGGATGCAGGAGATATATGACATCCTGCCTGATGTTGCAAAGACGAAATCGACTGTACTCATAGAGGGGGAGAGCGGAACAGGGAAGGAATTGATCGCCCACGCGGTCCATCAGTATAGCCCAAGGAAGGACGGACCGTTTGTTAAGGTGAATTGCGGGGCGCTGGCCGAGGGGATACTCGAGAGTGAACTATTTGGCCATGTAAGGGGAGCGTTTACCGGTGCCATATCAAGCAGGATTGGAAGATTTGAACTGGCGAACGGCGGGACTATCTTCCTTGATGAGATTGGAGACATAAGCCTGTCAACACAGATAAGGCTTCTCAGGGTTCTGCAGGAAGAGGAGTTTGAGCGTGTGGGTGATACTAAGCGCATAAAGGTGGATGTCAGGGTAATTGCAGCAACAAATAAAGACCTCAAAAAGGCCATAGAAAGAGGCGATTTCAGGCAGGATCTTTATTACCGTCTAAGGGTAGTGCCTATATATCTGCCTCGTCTCAGGGAAAGGAAGGATGACATCCCCCTCCTGATTAACCATTTTTTACGGCGGTTCAATGCCGAGATCGGAAAGAGGGTAAACAATATATCCCCAATGGTAATGGAAATACTAATGAATTATGATTATCCAGGGAATATCAGGGAGCTTGAGAATATCATTGAACATGCCCTTATCCTGTGTCAGGGAAATACAATACTTCCGGAGCATCTTCCCAGGGATATAGTGCATCCTGAAAATCTGGTCGTGGATGCGGCATTAGAGGAAGAAGAGCCATTAAAGGCCATCGAAAGGGAACTATTCGTCAAGGTGTTGGAACAGACCGGATGGAACCATAAAAAGGCCTCTGATAGACTCAAGATAAGCAGGACTACTCTCTGGAGGAAGATCAAGGCGCTTGGGATTGAGAAATAGGTATAGAATTGAACAGCGATGATTCAAATATGAAATGCCAATATAACCCATTGAAACCAAAAAGATTTACTAAAAAATAGAGCCACATCCTGTTTATCGTTTCAATATTGCAATATAGCCTCCTGTGAAATCATGGACAAAAGATAGCAAACTAGCTGTAATTACGTATATTTATACTGCTTGTTATAAATGGAATGTCAATTGCATGTTTATGATGTAGAAGGAGGGTACAAAGATGCAGTGTCCAAGGTGTACTGGAGAGATGTCATACGAGATGTTTGAGGATCTGAAGGACGACACTGGGGATATATATTTTTATGGCTGGAGGTGTATAATCTGCGGAGAGATCCTTGATCCCGTTATACTTTCTAACAGAAAAAGCCGGTTTGCCCCTATTATCGGGAGAAACAGGAAGATCATGGGGCGCAGGTAGGAGTCTTATTATCTGATGTCTCTTTGCTGGATAAAGGCGGGCTGGTGCGGCCATGAGACCTCTATAGATACGGGGAAGAGGAATATGGCCATTATGGTATTTACTATAGAATCAACATGTCCCCATGTGAGGAGGATGCACAGCAGATTCAAGGAGATCAATATCGGGGAGGAGCTTACAAGGAAGATTGCAGAGACAAAGACCTTTAAGGCGGCCTCAAAATATATCCCCTGTATAGGCTGTCCTGTCCCATCTGCGATCTTAAAGTGTGTAGAGGCAGTTTCAGGGTCTTACCAGGAGGCCGACTCAATGATCAAATTTCTTCACTTCTATCCGGATTAGGAGAGGGTTGCCCGTCAGCTCCGATCTTTGACAATCAGAACACAGCGATAGTATTATTAAGGTAATCTTTATAATAATCATAAAGGAGGTATCCTAATGTGTATGGCCTTTAAAAAAAGATGCAGCTGTTCTAAGTCGCACGCCAGTATCCATAATGACGGATCATTATTGCCTGAGGAGGTCATCGTAAGTGTTTACTGTGATAAGTGCAGTGCTTCTGTCCACTTTGATCCGGAGTCTATGGTTAAGGATAACGGATGGATAATTGAATATGATATGGAGATTGCCAATGGCCTTGCCGGCAAGATGGGGTTTGTTACCGGTGAGGTTACACCCGAGATCATCTTTGATAATAATTATTCAAGCTGGAATGGTTATTCCCCGAATGATCAGGAGGACAAGGCAAAAGAGAAATCTCAACTCCTCTCTCTGGCAAGCGGGGATAGAAAGCGGTACATAGAGGAATTTAAGATCTGGACAGAAAAGAGACTTAAAAGACTCAGCGAGAGCGGCTGGCGGAAGGCCAGGAAGGCGATGGAGATGGCCCTTTCTTAATTTTTTGGAGTATCTCCGATATTCTGCTTATCTCCTCCCTTGAGAGCGGCTGTTGACCGAAGCGGACCCGGTAATAGGTCTCGGTTAACTCGAATACCTCCCTTGAGTTCTCCTCTTTTATTGTATTGAGGCTTATTGCGAACTCAAGGGGGGTTTTATTATTTTCCTTGATAATCCCCCTCTTCTCCAGGAGCTTTAGCATCTTTTTGTATAGCTCAACGATCTGACTGTTCTTGTCAGCGCCTGTTCCAGGAAATAGACGAAAAGGCCTATATCCCTTTCTTATATATAAATATACAGAGATGGCCAGCAGGAGAAAATATAATGATAAGAGCATAACCGTCCTTATAGAAATCCGGCTGATGTCAGTAATGCCGCCTTTAATATTTAACATATATCTTTTTATTGATTCATATATCATTTGAAAGCCACCCTCCATTGACCTGATCTTCTCCCTTGTCTTTCTTATTGCCTCAGTCTGATCCTTAAGGCTGTAGTTGATGATATATCTGTCCCATCTTAGCCGTATGGAGTCTATATATTTTGACAGGAGGCTGAGAGCTGTTCTCTGATCTTCAATCAATATTGCCGGGGTGGGATCAAATGTTACCCAGTCTGATCCTGGAAGATATGCTTCAACCCAGGAATGGGCATCCTTCTGCCTTACAGTGAAATACCCCCCGATCTCGTTCCATTCTCCCTGTAGAAAACCTGTTACAAGCCTTGCAGGGACCCCGATGCTCCTGAGCATGACGACCATTGCCGTTGCATAATATTCGCAATAACCCGCCTTCTGTACGAATAGGAAATCCTCTATCGGGTTTTTCTCCCCATGAGGTTTGACATCAAGTGTATATCTATAATTGGTTTTTAGGTATCTCTCAATGGCATCGATTTTTCCTGTGATGGTCTTTGAGCCTGAGGATACCCTCCTTGCCAGGTCGCCTATCTCTTCACTCCCATCAGGTAGCTGTAGATAAAATTTATTGATAAAGACGGGATAGCTTGCAGATTCCAGATCCCTATCCTCCTCTGATATTAAATCTATCTTTGAATAGGCCGAGTATTGAAGACGGGTGAATGACGCATAGGGTATATATACAGATCCCATCATGTCTTCTTTTATAGAAGGGAGATTCGCGCTTAATCTTATTATGTGGGAGGCCCCAAAAATAACAGTTGTGTCAAGCGGCTCGAGGATGATCTCCTGATAGAGACCACCTTCACCTGAGCCTTCACGTATTGTGAATTCTCCCCTATCGTTTATCTTTGGGCTGAACTTCTGGACTAGTTTATTGCTCCAGGAACGGCCGTCATAGAAGTTGAAGGTTACACCACGCCAATAGATCCTGTCTTTTAAGGAGTCATTATAATCGGGGATGCGGACCCGCATTACCATAGTATTATCAAGTTTGATCGGGCCTATGTCGCCAAGGTCGATCCTTTCTGTGAACCCTGATGTCCGGAGCCGGTCATCGCTCTTCTTCTGCATGAAACCGATGCCGAATCTGGGGATAATAAAGAAGATTAGGATGGTGATAATGAAGGCAGCAACGGCCACTGAATTTGTTAAGAGGAAGAACCGGAGATCCACTATTTTTTCACCTGATAATCCCCCCATCCCCCCTTTATTAAAGGGGGGCGAGGGGGGATTATCGCTTATCTGGTATTTGAGATGAAGGAGAATGAGCGCCCATGTGGCTGAGATAAGGAAGATGACAACTGCAAATCCAAAAAAGAGCTTGTTGGTCATGGTTGAGGCAGCGAGGAATTGCAATAGGCTTAAAAGGAATAATTGAATATAGTCCTTTCTTGTACTTAAGTTGAAGAGTTTATTGATCATCAGGAATATCGAGAGGTGTAATATGCTTATCAGGAGCGATCCGGAGATCCAAAAAATGTCGAGGAGCATCACAATAAATACCAGGATAATATAGGCGTTCCAGGCAGACCTTGGTATCATCTTGTAGGTCTGAGGTCTAATACTCAAGGAGGAGAGCAGGAGAGTGACGGCAATACAGACCAATCCGATCATGGTAATGAATGGGTTTAACTGATCTGTCAGCGCGACAGAAATTAGACCGGTAAGCGCCAGAATTGCAGATGAGAGATTGACCAGGATATCAAGCATCTATCTTATTCTGCGCCTATCCTTAATATTCTGGAAAAAATCAATCCGGTCCTGTCAATATCCTGGTAATCCCACGGCAGAATAAGGATGTTTGTGCCGTTATGTCCGGCCGGCCCCATAAATACCTGAGCAGAAGGTCCTTTATTGTGCTTTATTTCAAGAAGCGCCAGCTCGTTCAGGATCGTGTAAAGGTGTTTCTCCCCCTGTGCGTCGGGGATATAGCCTTCGAAGGAGAAAAGACCTACAGGGTAGTCTTTCTTGAGAAAATAATTGGCTAAAGATGCAGTAAGTTCAACCCCTCTTTCAAAATTATCCAGATCAGTCTTGCTGATCGACCCACCTGTGCCGAACCTGTTAACAAGGAAGAGATTAACTGTCCTTTCTTTTTCTTTTTCAAACTCCTTTATCATCAGTCTGGATTGCCTTGCAGATGACTTCCAGTGGATAGACCTTGAATTTTCCCCGGCCCTGTAATCCCGGATATTATATAAGGTGATCCCACTCCCTTTTTTCGTGTCATATGAAATATTGCCAATCGCCTGGATCTCCTCCTTCAGGTAAACCGGGAGCTTATCAATCCTTGGATATACTATTACCTCACAGGGTAAGGTCCTCTTTTCTGATTTAATGAAAAACCCGAAGGGGAACAATGTGGATATGATTATACCTTTGAAGGTAGTTCTCCCACGTTTTTCAAATTGTCCCATGTAGCCTGTATGAGCGGTTTTTCGTGGAGGTATCCGGAAAAGCCTGGCCTCGCCCTGGTCTGAGATCTTCGTGATCTCCTTCAGGGATAATGAAAATGAGGATAAAAACCTCTTTCTGTTTGTAATCCTCAGTCTCAAATAAAAAGGTGTTGATGTAAAGATATGCCGGGGAAATATCCTCTCCACGTCTATGCCCCTCAGACAACCCTCCGAAAGGATACCCGAGATGATAATCATGCTCAGCATTGCCGCCAGGATCAGATATAGGAGGTTATTGCCTGTATTTATTGCGGTTGTGCCTATTGCCAGGGTAAGGAGGATGAAACCTAATCCCTCTCTTGTAAGTTTAATGGAACGGTTAAAGGAGATCTTTTTAATAATACCCTCTATATCGGAACAGGGAGTCCCTCTACGATCTCTTCAATGATCTTTTCGGCATCCTCACCCCTTTTTCCGAATGATTCAAGGCGGGCATTTATTATTACCCTGTGGGAAAATACAAATGGGGCAAGTCTTTTAATGTCATCAGGGAGACAATAATTCCTCCCTTCTATAAAGGCCAGGGCCTTAGCTGTCTTGTAAAGGAATATTGAACCCCTTGGACTCACCCCAAGTCCTAACAGTTCAGAGGTCCTGGTTGCTGAGACTATCGACAGGAGATAATCTATCAGGCTTTCATCCACTGCTACTCTTTCTGTTTCCATCTGGAGTTCCAGGATCTCTTGACTGCTAAGTACCGGAAATATCTCCTGGGCCGGCAGTACCCGCCTTTGTGACAGGAGGATCTGTTTTTCATCCTCTTCTGCAGGGTATCCGAGGCTCAGCCTCATCATAAACCTATCAAGCTGTGACTCAGGGAGCGGAAAGGTGCCATGATACTCCATCGGATTCTGGGTGGCAATCACCATAAACGGCTCAGGAAGCCTGTATGTCTCGTTGTCTACTGAGACCTGGCACTCGTTCATGGCCTCAAGAAGGCTGCTCTGCGTCTTGGGCGAGGTCCTGTTGATTTCATCAGCAAGGATTATACTGGAAAAGATAGGTCCCTTCTTAAATTCAAATTCATTCTTCTGCTGGTTATATACAGATACCCCTATAATATCGGAGGGGAGGAGATCGCTTGTAAACTGGATCCTCTTGAATGTGGAGTTAAGAGATCTTGCGAGGCTATGGGCAAGGGTTGTCTTTCCTACCCCAGGGATATCCTCTAAGAGCAGGTGGCCCCTGGCAAGGAGGGTTACTATAACCATCTTCACGACCTCGGCCTTCCCCTTTATTGCCTGTTCAATATTCTTCTGCAGTAATACGATTTTGTCCATGTTTTTCATTGCTGAATAGGCTCATCTCCTTAACTAAGAGTCTAACAGAGGAGTTGACCCTAGTCAATTTGTCTATCATAGGGACTAGCGTCGCCCCCTCCACCGGCAAAGCCGAAGCGAGCATCCGGCTCGGCCGGTGCAAGCGCGGGGTGTGGGGGCATCGGAGGAGCAACTGCACCGCACGGGCCCCCACAGATGATCGTCGCCTCCCCCTCAACGCTCGCTTTGCTCGCTGAGTAGATACCCACTGGCTCTGCACGTGGATATCTACGTTGATGCCTTGTCCTGGTCAAGGTGTATCCTTTTTGATAACAGGAGTATCTAATCAGATACACTGTAGAAATCCCTTAGTTAAATAACCTTGATAATTCAAAGTGTTATATCATGGCACAGCAATTGCTTTTATTGCATTAGCGCCCTCTGCCATGCCCTATTGCAGATTTTGGCAGGTCTTACTCCCGCTTGCCTGCTTCGGGTTGTAGTAGAGGAGAGGAGGGGGCGCACCAGAAAAATAACTATAACCTGAGGGGATGTGGAGATGAAGACTATCCTGATTGCAGATGATGAGAAAGATATAAGGATGCTGGTTTATATTACCCTTGAGGACCCGGGATACCGCATCATTGAGACTTCTGATGGCAAATCGGCCCTTGATATGGCCAGAAAGGAAAGGCCTGACCTTCTTGTGCTTGACAGGATGATGCCCAGGATGAACGGACTTGAGGTAGCCGACGCCCTGCAAAAGGACCCCTTTACAGCAGATATTCCGATAATCATGTTGACCGCCGTCAGAGAAGCAGGAGATATAAAACTTACCACTTACAGGAGCATCCTTTTGTATATGCTTAAGCCTTTTAACCCCCTGGAGTTGCGGGAGAACGTGAGGGCAATACTGGAATAAAGAGGTCCCGATGATTATCGAAGAATAGCTCTAATTTTGGGAGGAAGATTGAAATGTTATTCGATTTTGCTTATAATCCTGCCGAGGTGATTGAGAAGGCAGGCGCCTTTGATTTATGGAACTGTACCACCAAAGACTGCAATAGAGAAGCAGGTAGAACAGTGAGATCCTTCAAGGAAAAGATCCTGGTTGTGGATGATGACCCTGACATCCGGCAGATACTCTGCGACCGCATCCTAGCCCTGGGGTATCAGGTGGCAACTGCCGAAAATGGGATAGAGGCCCTTGAAAAGGTAACCCAGGAAGGGCCTGACCTTATCTTCCTTGATCTCCAGATGCCGCAATTAAGCGGCATGCAGGTGCTAAAGAAGGTCAGGGAGCGCTCCGACCTTCCTGTGGTCATCATCAGCGCTTTCGGTACAATAGAGAAGGCCGTAGAGGCGATGAAAGAGGGGGCCTTTGACTTCATTACCAAGCCCTTCTGCCCGGATCATATCGAGATTGTCATTAAAAAGGCCCTAGATTGCAGGGCGCTAAAGCAGGAAAACATTCATCTAAAGGCGGAGGTCAATGCACCTTACCTTGAGATTGTGGGAGAGAGTCCAAGACTTAAGGAGACTATAGAGATTGCCCAAAGGGTTGCCGTTACCACTTCCACTGTCCTCCTCCTCGGGGAGAGCGGCACAGGAAAGGAGATCTTTGCAAGGTCTATCCACCGTTGGAGCGATAGGTCAAAGGGTCCTTTTGTAGCTATCAACTGTGTGGCCTTGCGGGACGAACTTATTGAGAGTGAGCTATTCGGGCATGAAAAGGGCTCCTTTACCGGCGCTGTCCAGATGAGGCAGGGAAAACTTGAGATTGCAGATGGCGGGACAGTCTTTCTGGATGAGATCGGGGACTTTAAGCCTGATCTTCAGGCCAAGCTTCTCAGATTCTTGCAGGAACGTGAGTTTGAGCGTGTAGGTGGGAACAAAGGGATTAATGTTGATGTCAGAATCATTGCAGCAACCAACCGGGATCTCAATAAGGTAATCCATGAGGGCGGGTTCCGGGAGGATCTTTTTTTCCGTTTGAATGTGGTTGCCATTTCTCTCCCCGCATTACGGGAGAGGAGAGAGGATGTTCCCGCTCTGGCCCAATTTTTCCTTAGGCGATACTGTCAGATAGTGAAAAAACCACTTATGAAGATATCCCCAGAGGCAATGGACAAACTTATTGCCTATCACTGGCCAGGGAATGTGAGGGAACTGGGAAACATGATAGAGCGGGCGGTGGTATTGGCCAGAGGAAGAGAGATCATGGCCGAAGACCTGCCCCTTCAGCATTTTACTATCTCAAGTAATGAAGATTATCCGTGCAAAGATTATCATGATGCAATC
>JACRHA010000142.1 GCA_016234185.1 Nitrospirota bacterium | reverse complement strand
TTTAAAGGGGCTTGCGTCGCCCCCTCCACCGGCAAAGCCGGATGGAGCCTCCCCCTCAACGCTCGCATCCGCTCGCTGTGTAGATACCTATGGGTTTACCCGTGGGCATCTACCCTCCTTAAAGGATTTCATCTTGCTGACGAATTCCATGGCCGCATCTTTGATATCCCCTGCAGATATTATTGCAGATATCATTGCAATACCATATGCCCCAGCCTCTGTCAGGGGCCTTATATTATCAGTCCTGATACCTCCTATGGCGAATATCGGTATTTCGATACTTTCCCTTACACTGTTTATCATGTCTATTCCGAGGGGGGCTCCGTACTGTGCCTTTGATTCTGTATGGTAGATAGGCCCCAATGTGATAAAGTCCGCCCCCTGGCTCTGGGCCATGAGTGCTTCGGATAAACTATGAGCGGATACCCCGATGATCTTATTGCTTCCCAGGATACCTCTTGCAATATCTGCCGGGATGCTATCCTTTCCTATGTGGACCCCGTCGGCCTCAACGGCGAGGCAAATATCGATCCGCCCATTTATCAGCAATCTTGCGCCCGCCTTTCTGGTTATTTCCCTGAGTTTTGCGGCAAGGCTTAATAGTCCTCTTGTCGGAAGGTCCTTCTCTCTTAGCTGTACACCCCTTATACCCCCCCTTAGCGCCTCGGCTATTATGTCCTTGAGGTCCCTTCCGTCTGTCTTTGTCCGGTCAGTGATCAGGTATATATCAAAATCGGGTTTCATCTATTTTAAGGGGCTTGCGTCGCCCCCTCCAAAGGCAAAGCCTTTGGAGCCTCCCCCTCAACGCTCGCATCCGCTCGCTGTGAACTACCTTCTGCAGATGAGCGATCATCCCCCTCCACCGGCAAAGCCGGATGGAGCCTCCCCCTCAACGCTCGCTTTGCTCGCTGGATAGATCTTAAAGGGGCTTGCATTGTCCCCTCCAAAGGCCAAGCTTTCGGAGCCTCCACCTCTCGCTTGCTTTGCTCGCTGGGTAGATGCCCACGGGCTCTTTGCCCGTGGGCATCTATGTTAATGTGCCTTCCATCGGGCTGCTTGCGGTGGCGTAGAGTTTTTTTGGTATCCTGCCGGCCCTGTATGCAAGCCTGCCTGCAAGAACGGCATACCTCATTGCCTCTGCCATGGCTATAGGGTCTTTTGCGCCGGCTATGGCTGTGTTCATAAGGACACCGTCACAGCCTAACTCCATGGCTATGGCGGCGTCTGATGCAGTCCCGACACCTGCATCTACAATCACAGGGATCGAGATGGTCTCAAGAATGATCTTGATATTATATGGGTTTCTGATGCCTAGACCGGATCCTATTGGCGCAGCTAATGGCATAACAGCCGCACATCCCGCATCTTCAAGTTTCCTTGCCATCACCGGGTCGTCATTTGTGTAGGGAAACACTATAAAACCTTCCCCAACCAAAATTCTTGCCGCCTCAAGTAATGCCTCATTATCAGGGAAGAGGGTGCGCTCATCCCCGATCACCTCAAGTTTTACCATGTTAGATATACCTGCCGCCCTTGCAAGATACGCTGTCCTTATCGCATCCTCTGTTGTGTAGCACCCTGCTGTATTTGGCAGTATCTTATACTTTTTCGGGTCTATATAGTCAAGGAGGCCTTCCTTGTCCCTGTCTACAATATTTACCCTTCTGACCGCAACGGTTACAACATCAGCCCCGGAGGCCTCAATGGCCCTCTTTGTCTCCATGAAGTCCTTATATTTTCCGGTACCTACCCAGAGCCTTGATCCAAATTCTATATTGGCTATGGTTAACGTATCAGTCATTGCCCCTCCCCCGACAAAACTTATTATCTCGACCAGGTCCCCGTCATTGAGTCTGGTTTTGCCATAATCCTTTTTGTCTAGTATATTCAAGTTTAACTCTACTGCCGAACTGAGCTCAGAGACGTTGAGCGTAGAAAGGAGTGCATCGATGGTCATTCCATCGCTGATCACCCTCTCTTCCCCATTAAGCCTTATCTTCATCTATTTTAAGGGGCTCGCGTCGCCCCCTCCACCGGCAAAGCCGGATGGAGCCTCCCCCTCAACGCTCGCCTGGCTCGCTGGATAATAAGTCGGCCCCTCCCAAGGCCAAGCCTGTGGAGCCTCCCATGCTCGCATTGCTCGCTAAAGGTCCGGGATAAGGCCGGCTGCCCTTATGACCTTCTCCATAACATCAAGCGGTCTTTTGTCCTCTATCTCGAACTGGCCTGTTGAGACCGATCTTGTATACCCGCCGGGCTCTGTCCGTGAGCCGGCGCTCAATACAGAAGCGCCTGTGTGGATCACCTCATCCCTCATCTTTTCGCTCTCCCTTGTTGATATTGTCAGGTCAGTATATGGCAGCGCCAGACGATAGATGGCCACTATCTTCTTGAATGCACTATCTGAAACCGGATAGGGGGGTTTATCGAGCAGGGCATCCGGAGCCGGTCTCAACCTTGGCACAGAAAGGGCGGCAGGTGTTATACCATATCTTGACCTCAGAAGGGCTGCATGGGCCAGGAGCGCCAGGACCTCAAACCTATAATCATACAGGCCCAGGAGTGTCCCCATACCTACCTTGCTAAATCCTGCCTCAATGGCCCTCTCTATAACACCGACCCGCCAGACATAATCCCTCTTCCTCCCGGATGGATGCATAACAGCGTATGTCTCTTTATGATAGGTCTCCTGAAAGGATTGATAGAGGTCAGCGCCGGATCCTCTCAGGCGCCTCATTTCGTCAATTGTCATGGGCGGGGCATTTATATTTATCCTCCTGAATTCTGTATGTTTCAGGATAGCTCTTACAGCAGAGCTTAGATATTGGACCCCATTTTTCCCCCTGTCCTCTCCTGTAACAAGGAGGAGATGCTTAAACCCCTGGTCCTGGAGGAATCGTGCCTCAGCGATTATATCCTCCTCTTTAAGGGTGACTCTTACTGCGCTCTTGTTGTCGCGGCGGAATCCGCAATAGAGGCAGTTGTTGGTACAGTCATTTGAAAGATAGAGGGGGGCAAAAAAGGATATCCTCTTTCCCATGGTCAGCTCCTTTATCTCTCCTGCTGCCTGGCAAAGTTCGTGCAGCATCTCCTCTTCTTCAATGTTAAGCAGGAGTGAGACATCCTCATGGCTTAATCCATTAAGGCCCATTGCCCGGGACAGGATCTCATCAACGAGGACCTTATCTGGTTTTGCAGTGGTAGAAAGGACACCCTCTGTCTTCTCAAGGTTCATCTTTAAATACCCTTATTAAGCAGAAAAGCCGTACTTAATGGAAGTACGGCTTTATTCCTTTTACCAAGATCTTGCCGCTTCCCTACGCTAGTATTATCTAGGTCAGGTCTATAGGGTTGTCCCATGATCCTGGGACTCTCAGCCTATAATCGGCACCCCTAGCAAACAGTTATTGAATAAACCTTATTTTAGCTTGTACTCATAACGCCAAGCTTTTCTGCCTTCTCCAGTACCTCATCTATGGTTCCAACCATATAGAAGGCCTGCTCAGGCAGGTTATCATGTTTCCCCGCTATGATCTCCTTAAAACCCTTTATCGTATCCTTAAGTTTAACATATTTTCCCGGTGACCCGGTAAAGGCCTCTGCAACGAAGAATGGCTGGGACAAAAACCTCTGTATCTTTCTTGCCCTGGCAACCAGGATCTTATCCACATCAGAGAGCTCATCCATGCCGAGTATGGCGATAATGTCTTGAAGGTCCTTATACCTTTGAAGTATCGACTGCACCTCCCTTGCCGCCTCGTAGTGCTCCTCCCCGACGATCTTCGGGTCCAGTATCCTTGAAGTTGAATCGAGGGGATCAACAGCGGGATAGATCCCAAGCTCTGCAAGCTGCCTTGATAATACCGTTGTTGCATCAAGATGGGCAAATGCTGTGGCAGGCGCCGGGTCTGTCAGATCATCTGCCGGCACATATATGGCCTGGACGGATGTAATAGAACCCCTCTTTGTGGAGGTGATTCTTTCCTGGAGCTCTCCCATCTCTGTACTCAGGGTCGGCTGATATCCGACTGCAGAAGGCATCCTTCCAAGGAGCGCAGATACTTCTGAGCCCGCCTGGGTAAACCTGAATATATTATCTATGAATAGGAGGACATCCTGGCCTCCTTCGTCCCTGAAGTATTCCGCCATGGTAAGTCCAGCCAATCCTACCCTTAATCTTGCCCCGGGGGGTTCGCTCATCTGCCCGTATACCAGGGCTGTCTTGTTGATTACCCCTGATTCCTTCATCTCAAGCCAGAGGTCATTACCCTCCCTTGTCCTTTCACCTACACCGGCAAAGACAGAATAGCCTCCATGTTCAGTTGCAATGTTATGAATCAGCTCCATTATTATGACTGTCTTTCCGACCCCGGCGCCGCCAAAGAGACCTACCTTCCCCCCCCTGGCATAGGGTTCCAGGAGGTCTATTACCTTTATCCCTGTCTCAAAGACCTCTGTACTTGTATCCTGATCCTCCATAGAGGGGGCGGGACGATGGATAGGATATCTCTTGCCGGCCTCAATGGGTCCCATATTGTCGATCGGATCACCCAGGAGGTTTACCATCCTGCCAAGGGTCTCATTGCCGACAGGGACGCTGATAGGCCCGCCGGTATCCTCTGTCGCCATGCCCCTCACAAGCCCGTCTGTAGAGGACATAGCCACACATCTTACCCTGCTCCCCCCAAGATGTTGCGCAACCTCAAGTGTAAGGTTTATTGCCGGCCTTTCCCCCTTTTCGTCAGCATCAGAATTAATCTTTAATGCATTATAGATTGCAGGGAGTATACCTATGGGGAACTCCACATCGACTACCGGCCCGATAACCTGAATAACTCTTCCCTTTTCCAATCTCTCCCCTCCTTAAAAAACTGGTTATAAAATTAATAGTCCCGGGGTGTCTCTATCTTTGCTTGCTTAATGCCTCTGTGCCACCTACTATATCCATAAGTTCCGTTGTAATGCTTGCCTGCCTGGTCTTGTTGTAGGCAAGGGTAAGCTTTGAGATCATCTCGGAGGCATTCCTTGATGCGGCATCCATAGCAGTCATCCTTGCCCCAAGCTCGCTTGCCACAGACTCGAGGAGGACCTTAAATATCTGGACCTCTATATATTTTGGCAGAAGCATCTCAAAGGTCCTCTCCTTCGAGGGCTCATATATGTAATCAACCGGGGCGGGTGTTTCAGGTACCTCCACTGCTTCTATAGGGAGGAGTTTCTCGATCACTATCCTCTGCTGAAGGGCCGATTTAAATTCGCTGCATACAATATAAAGCTCATCAAAGGCACCGCTGGTATAGCCTTTAATCAGATCATTTCCCATATCCGTAGCATACTGATATGAGAGACGGTCAAAGATATTCGTCCAGGCCTGCCTTATTTGACGCCCCCTTTTCTCGAAGAAATCCTTAGATTTCCTCCCGACCAGGGTCAGACTTATCTCATACGCCCCTTCTTTATCTGATATGAATTCAGATGCCTTTCTTAGTATGTTTGCGTTAAAGCCCCCGCAGAGCCCCCTGTCAGCGGTAACCACCATCACCTCTATCTTCTTGCACTCTCTTTTTACCAATAAGGGGTGTATGTCCCTTCTAACATCTGCGCTAAGTCTGCCCAGGACATCGCTCATCTTCCTGGCATAGGGCCTTGCGGCAATTATCCTGTCCTGGGCCCTCTTAAGCTTCGCAGCGGCCACCATCTTCATGGCCTTTGTGATCTTCTGGGTAGACTTAACAGAGGCGATCTTTCTTTTTATATGCTGCAGACTTCCCAATTATGTATCCATATTAATAAATTTGATAAAAGTTAACATAGGGGAGGGACATTGTCAATATCAGAAAATGGGGGTGTCATCTAAAAATTAAAAGTGCACTGGTTTAAAGTTTAAAAGTGCACTATCTTATCCTCTTTGGGTTTTCATAACATTCATCAAACCAAAGGGGACAAAATGGGCAAACATCTCCGC
>JACRHA010000139.1 GCA_016234185.1 Nitrospirota bacterium | reverse complement strand
TGAGATTTTGCCTGTAGTTAAGGATGAGAGGAGGAAGGTGGTTGCCGACATCGTGGGGCCCATATGCGAGTCTTCCGATTTTCTGGCAAGGGAGAGGGAGGTCAACGAGTTTTGCCCCGATGAACTCCTTGCTGTTATGTCGGCCGGTGCCTACGGCTTCACCATGTCATCTAATTACAACTCAAGGCGCAGGGTACCGGAGGTACTGGTAACAGGAGATCAGTATCATATTGTAAGAGAGAGGGAGGAATACAATGACCTCATTAAGGGCGAGGTAATCCCTCAGTTCTCCGGCAAGGAGATATGATCAAGATACCTTTTTACAAGATGAGCGGCAGCGGAAATGACTTCATATTGATCGACAACAGAAAAGCTATCTTGTCAGGTATGGACATGGAGAGGTTTACCTCCAGGGTCTGCGCCCACAGGCTATCTGTTGGCGGGGACGGTCTTATCTTCATAGAAGAATCAAAGACAACTGATTTCAAGTGCACCCTCTATAATGCCGATGGAAGCCGGGCAGAGATGAGCGGAAACGGAAGCCGATGCGCTGCGAGGTTTGCATACCTATTAGGGATTACAAAAAAAGAGATGACCTTTGAGACTGGGGCTGGTGTTTTAAAGGCAGAGGTAGAGGGCCACCTCGTAAAGGTATCATTTCCGCCTCCAAAGGACTTGAGGCTTGATATAAAGATCGATATCAACGGTGAAAGATATGATGGGCATTTTATCAATACAGGCGTTCCTCATCTTGTATATTTTGTGAATGACGTTGAGCGTCTTGACCTAATAAAGATCGGAAGGGCAACGAGACAGCATAGTATCTTTTCACCCGCAGGGACAAATGTCGATTTTGTCAGATTAATCTCCGGCAATAGGCTTCAGATAAGGACCTACGAGAGAGGTGTTGAGGATGAAACGCTTGCATGCGGGACCGGCTCTGTTGCCTCTGCTATAATTGCCGGCATTCTTAAGGGCGTTAACTCTCCTGTCATACTAAAGACAAGGAGCGGCAAGGAACTGATAGTCCACTTCAAGAGGGATGGGAAGCTGTTTTTCGATATCCTCCTTGAAGGAGATGCGATGGTGATATATGAAGGAGAGATGTGGGAAGAGGCATGGATGTAGATAACATTATTGTGAAATCATTGGGTTACCCACAGCGAGCAAGGCGAGCGTTGAGGGGGAGGCTCCATCCGGCTTTGCCGGTGGAGGGGGCGACGCAAGCCCCTTATATAGTTTATTGGGAGAGATGCAATGTTTGAAGGATCAATTGTAGCTATTGTTACCCCATTTAAAGATGGGAAGCTGGACGAGAAGGCCCTTGGCGACCTTATTGGATTCCATATCAGTTCAGGTACAGCAGGGATAGTCCCCTGCGGGACTACAGGTGAATCGGCAACCCTTACCCATGATGAACATAAGCGGGTGGTGGAGTTTACGATAGAAGCTGCAGCAAGGAGAATAAAAGTAATAGCCGGTTCCGGTTCAAACTCCACTGATGAGGCAATAGTCCTTACAAGGTATGCCAAGGAGGCTGGAGCGGACGGGGCATTGCTGATTACCCCATATTATAATAAGCCTACTCAGGAGGGGCTTTATCTCCATTACAAGAAGGTTGCAGGGGAGGTGGATATTCCCCTTGTCCTGTACAATGTTCCCGGAAGGACAGGGGTTAATATACTCCCATCCACTGTAGCCAGACTTGCAGAGATCAGGAATATCGTTGCCATAAAGGAGGCCACGGGTTCCCTGCAGCAGATATCAGAGATTATAAGCCTCTGTGGCGACAAGATCACTATACTTTCAGGGGATGACTTTACAGTGCTTCCCACCCTTGCAGTTGGCGGGAAGGGCGTGATATCCGTTACAGCAAATATCATCCCAAAGGAAATGGCATCAATGGTTGAGTCCTTTATGAAGGGAGATTTCAAAAAGGCCATGGAACTGCACTATAAGACCTTTCCCCTTCATGCAGCGATGTTCCTTGAGACCAATCCAATCCCTGTTAAGACTGCCCTTAATCTTATGGGAAGGATTTCCTCAGAGATGCGCCTTCCGCTCTGCCAGATGTCAGGGGCCAATAGAGAAAAGCTAAAAGAAGCGATGAAAGATTATGGGCTTATCTGATTCCATGATTGAAGAACAGCGAGCGGAGTCGAGCGTAGGGAGGGGGAGGGCTTCGACGCTGAGCTCAGCCGAAGCGCTCCATCCGGCTTTGCCGGCGGAGGGGGCGACGCAAGCCCCTGCAAATGAAAGCGGGAGTCAGGAGGAAAGTCTGGATTCTAAATCTTCTAAACAGCGAGCGGATGCGAGCGTTGAGGGGGAGGCTCCATCCGGCTATGCCGGTGGAGGGGGCGACGCAAGCCCCTTTAAATAGATGATGAGGTTAGGATGATAAAGGTTGTCGTATGCGGTGCAGG
>JACRHA010000138.1 GCA_016234185.1 Nitrospirota bacterium | reverse complement strand
TTTATAAGCCCCTTAGATCTGTGGATATAACTACAAAACGTAGATTTGAGGCATCTATAGAAAGGTCAGATATCTGTGCTGTTCCTGCGGCCTCAGTAATAGGCGAGGCCGTTGTCGCCCTTGAGTTGGCAGGGGCGATGCAAGAAAAATTCGGAGGAGATAGCGTCAGGGAGATGAAGCGTAATTATGAGGCGCATACGGCATACGTGAAAGATTTTTAATAAAGATAATTAGAGGTGGGTAAGAATATTATACTTGTAGGTTTTATGGGAAGCGGCAAGTCATCAGTAGGCCGTGAGCTTGCCCGGTCGATCGGATATGGGTTTGTGGATACAGACAAGATGATAGAGGCGCAAACCGGGATGTCGATAAGGGAGGCATTTGAGAGGGATGGCGAACCTAACTTCAGGAGGATTGAAAAGGGGATAATAAGGGGGTTAGCCGATATCCGGTCCTCTGTTATTGCAACAGGCGGCGGCGCAATAGTGGATCCTGAAAATCTCGAATCACTGAAAAAAAATGGAATAATGATATGGCTTAAGGCTACGCCTGATGCGATTATGAAGAGGACAGAGGGAAATTCGGACCGCCCGCTTCTAGGAAATAAAGATCGGCTGGGGGAGATAAAGAGACTCCTTGAGATCAGGGAACCCTACTATAAAAAAGCAGACATTAGTATTGATACTACAAGAATGGATATCCCTCAGATAGTGAGCGAGATAGCTGGAATGACAAAGGACTATACCGTAGAAGATAGCGGACCTGCAAAGAAGGTCAGGGTAGGTCTGGGTTCCAGGGCCTATGACATAGATATAGGGGTTGGTCTTGATGATTTCGGAACCAGACTGCTTGATCTCGGCCTTGGCAAGAAGATTGCCGTGGTTACTAACCCGAAGGTAAATAAACTCTATGGTAAGAGGGTCTTAAGTTCAATAAAGAAAGAGGGATTCGAGGTAAGGATTATTGAGATACCTGACGGCGAGAGATACAAGACCATCAGGTGGGCAAATCATATCTATGACAATCTTATAGACTGGAGATTCGAGAGATCTTCATGTCTTATTGCCCTTGGCGGAGGCGTTATCGGTGATATTACAGGGTTTGCAGCAGCAACATTCCTCCGGGGCATATCATATATTCAGGTGCCTACCACACTTGTTGCCCAGGTGGACTCAAGCGTTGGCGGGAAGACCGGTCTGGACCACAAAAAAGGCAAGAATCTGATAGGGGCATTCTATCAGCCAAGGCTTGTATATATTGATCCATCAGTGCTGGCGAGCCTCGACAAGAGGGAGTTTATTGCCGGCATGGCAGAGGTGATAAAGTATGGGGCGATAGCAGATAGGGCCTTCTTCTCCTTTCTTGAGAAGAATATGGACAAGATACGCAATCTTGATCCTGGTGCGATCTACAAGGTGATACTCAGGTCATGCGAGATTAAGGCCCAGGTCGTGGCGGAGGATGAAAGGGAGGCCGACAGAAGAAGGATCTTGAATTTCGGCCATACAATCGGTCATGCCATTGAGACGTTGACTGGATACAGTCGCCTGCGCCATGGCGAGGCCGTGGCCATAGGGATGCTTAAGGCAGCAGAGCTCTCAGGGATGTTGGAGGTATGCAGCAAGGATGATATCAGGAGGTTAAGAGACTTAATCTCATCTGCAGGGCTTCCGATTGCTATGCCAAAGATAGGATCTGATGAGATAATAAGGACAATGGAGTTAGATAAAAAGGTTTCCGGAGGCGAGATAAATTTTGTTCTCATGAGGTCAATTGGAGATGTTTTTGTAAGACCTGTTAGCAGGAAGGAATTAGTTTCATTGTTGAAAGGGACCTGATAAATTCAAGGAGGGGGATAGTGAAAAATAGAATAAACTTATATCTTTTAGGTCTTATATCCATATTATTAGCCTTATCAGGTTGCAGTGAGGAAGTAGGTGGCGGGGCAGGGAGTTTTGATACTGTAATTGCGACTGCCTCGGTTTCGACTGCAGATCTCGACTCTGATCTGGCGACGTGGACAGATGTGAATGGTGATGGATTTGTCTGCGGCGCTAATGACACCTTCACTGTCTCATCAGATGATGTTACTGTGGATATAGCAGTTGATACAAAGGCAAACCTCCCGTCAACCAGGGAGGCATCAAAGGTCAGCATTAATAAAGTATCGATTGCATATTCACCGGCCAATACAACGACCCCTTCTCTATCAACGCAATTTGAAACTCTAGGCGTTGTTGTAGATCCTGATAGTACAGCAACTGTCTCTTTTAAAGTGGCAAGCCAGGATCTAAAGAAGAGCAGCATACTATCACCTCTTGTTTGTTCGAATACAATATATACATACTTTGTAACACTGACCTTTGAGGGCGTTGAGGTAGACACAAACAGGACCGAGACATTTGAGACAACGCTTAATTTGAGGTTTGCAGATTTTGCTAATCAATAGGAGACTGGTTAATTCATCCTATGAAGAGAGATAATGGCCAGGTATACAATTTCCGTTTTGATTGTATGGATGTGGAGAACAGAAAATGCGCAGACATGGAGGTTCATTCGGGTGAGGCATGCTCAAGTATTACCGCTTATAATTTAATTAAGAAGTAAACTTAGCAGAGGAGAGCAAGATGAGCAGATACAGGTGGGTGCTATTATTAGCCTTTTTCCTTCTATACGGGTGCGATAGTAGTTCTGAGAGCCCGGGATTGCCTCCAACTACTTCTATTACAGGAGGCACTACTACTACTGGTGGCGGCACATCCAGTGCGGCATCTATCACAATCTCAATCAATCCGTCAGGTAGTCTAAGCGCCCAGGGGACGGCATCGGTTACTGCCACGGTTAGAGACAGCGCCGGCGCCAATATCTCAGACGGGACTACTGTTACCTTTGCTATTGATAATGCCACGCTAGGCTCGATTACATCGACGGCAACTACCGTTTCAGGTGCAGCCACAGCCACATTTACCGCTCTGAGTACTGCCGGTACTGTGACTGTTACAGTGACATCAGGCGGCGCTAGTGGGACAACTACTATTACTATCTTGGGCGCTGATGTGGGGAGCATCCAGTTTGTATCAGCATCACCAAGCGTTATCGGAGTAAAGGGATCAGGACAGACAGAAACCTCCATCATAACTTTTTCTATCTCAGATACCAATGGTCAGCCGGCAACGGATGGGACAACGACGACTTTTACCTTTGATGGGCCTAATGGAGGGGAGACAATAAACCCAACTACCGGATCAACTGTTAGCGGGCAGGTAAAGACGACCCTTCAGAGCGGGACAGTGGCCGGGCCTGTCAGGGTAACTGCGAGCACCGTTGTTAATGGGACGACCATCTCCTCCTCATCAACAGGCGTATCCATAGGCGGCGGTGTGCCTAATATCACTCACCTTACCTTAGCAACAACTAAGCTCAACCTGGCCGGGCTGGCCTATGTAAACCTTCAGGCGACTATATCATCCTTTTTAGCCGACAGGTTCGGGAACTTCAATGTACTCCAGGGGACGTCTATCTCCTTTTATACCGAGGCAGGCGCAATAGATAGCAGCAGCACGACCGATGCTACAGGGTCTACATCAGTAACATTCAGGACGCAGGAACCAACCCCTGTCTCGCCTGTATCGACCGCTTCTCCAACTCTTCCCTCTGCATGGACAACCTTGGGTGGAACAGGAAACCCACTTAATGGCCTTTCAACCATTATTGCGGTAACAAGCGGGGAGGAGTGTTTTGTCGATAATAACGGGAATGGCATCTATGATGGCACGACGATTGATAGCTTTCCATCTTCGTGCGATATAGGTGAGCCCTTTATTGATGCCGATGATGATGGCGCCTTTGATGCAGGGACAGAGTTTTATATCGATGCAAACCAGAACGGCGCCTTTGATGGCCCGAATGGCTCCTGGGACGCGAATATCCTTATCTGGAAGAAGATCCAGATCGCCTTTACAGGCGGGCCTTCCCAGATCCTTGTAAGCCCAACATCCTTTGCTATACTAGATGGAACTAGCCAATCCTTTGATCTATGCGTGGCGGATATAAATGCCAATTCCATTATGGGAGGGAGTACGGTTCAGATCGCAGCAAGTAAGGGCACCCTTACTGGTGGTGGAACCTTTACGATGCCGGATACCCTGACCGGTCCCTATTGCTTTGGTTTTACCCTTTCTGATGCAGATACCGATACTATCGTAGAGGCCTCCACTATTACGATCACTGTGACCTGGAAGGTTACTGGTTTCAGCGACCTTATAAGTACCCGGACAATTTCAGGGACAATACAGTAAATATGTAATTTTTTTAATTTTGAAAATTATTTAACAATTTGGCCGGCTATGCCGGCTTTTGTCTTTTAATCTCTGTCTTCGTAATGCCGAATTATGATATATTTGTAATATCCGGAACATCGGCAGGGAGAGGGCCGTGGCCTTAGAGGTCTACAGTAAGCAGGATACAGTATCCACAATTAGGGAATTAAAAAAGAGGCTTCGTGAAAAGACGAAAGAGCTTGGACTGCTACGGCAGGAGAATGCCGGGCTCTATAAAGAGATGAAAAGGAAGGCAGTTCAGATTGAGACCCTCCTGGCTGTCAGCAGGACAATAAGCTCAAACAGATACGTTAATGAGATCCTCCATCTCCTTGTGACAATGACTGCAGAGATGATGAACTCCAAGATCTGCTCCCTGATGCTCCTGGATGAAAAAAAAGGTGAACTCGAGATTGTTGCCACCCAGAGCCTAAGCGAGGAGTACCGGAATAAGCCGAATCTTAAGATCGGGCAGTCTATTAGCGGCAGCGCCGTGTCGGAGAGGAGGCCGATAGCTGTCCTTGATGTAACAAAAGAGAAGGGCTACATGTATCCGGAGCTGGCCAAAAAGGAGGGGCTCTGCTCCCTTCTTTCAGCGCCGATGATGATAAAGGAGAGGGTGATAGGGGTGATCAATAGCTATACTGCGCATAGGCATATCTTTACAGAGGATGAGATCAAGATCCTGCAGGCCGTTGCAAATCAGGCAGCGGTAACCATAGAAAATACAAGGCTCCTCGAGAGATCGATCGAGATGGAGGATGCACTGACTGCAAGGAAGTTCGTTGAGCGCGCAAAGGGGAT
>JACRHA010000141.1 GCA_016234185.1 Nitrospirota bacterium | reverse complement strand
CCGCTTTGCACCTCAATTATTTCCAGAGGAACCTTGCCCTGGTTTTCAAGCCTGTGAGGGGTCGATTTGGGGACGTACGCAGATTCATTTTCGTGAATGAACTTCTCGTTATCCCCAATCATAATCCTTGCTGTTCCCCTTACGACAACCCAGTGTTCAGACCTATGATAGTGCATTTGAAGGCTTAGCTTCTGGTTTGAATTTACTACTATCCTCTTTATCTTGTATCTTGGACCTTCCTCAAGTATCGTATAATTCCCCCATGGACGATAAGTAGTAACATGATCTACGCATTCTCTTCTTCCGTCCTTTCTTAACTTATGGACGACCTCTTTTACCTTCTGTGTCTCGCCTTTTTTAGCAATCATTATAGCGTCATCGGTCTCAACTATCACGATGTCTTCTAGTCCTATGGTAGATATAAGCCTTTTGCTGCCTATTATCATAGACCCCTTTGTATCTACTGATACAATATCGCCATGCTTTACATTCCCGTTTTCATCCTTATCCAGGACATCATACAGGGAATCCCATGAACCTATATCATTCCAGTATATATCCAGGGGGAGCGTTACAACCTTTTCCGATTTTTCAGCGATTGCATAATCTATCGAAATGTCAGGCATTCCGCTAAAGCTTGATACTATTTCATTAAAGCTTAAATCAAGCATCTTCTTTATTTCCGGTTGATATCTTCCGAATTCCTCCATTATAGCGCCTATACTAAAGACAAACATCCCTGAATTCCAATAATAGCTGCCTTCTTCCAGATATCTTTTCGCAGTCTCCGTATCAGGCTTTTCTGTGAATGCTTCCACATTAAAAACAGGGTGTAGGGTGTAGGGTGTAGGGTGTCCCCTGTACCCTGTACCCTGTACCCTGTACCCTGTTTTTATATATCCATATCCCGTCTCTACCCTTAATGGTTTAATGCCGAATGTAACTATATATCCATCTTTTGCCGCCTCTGCTGCCTGCTTCAGGTATTCTTTAAACTTATCCAGTGGCTTAATTACATGGTCAGAAGGGGATACAAAGACTATTTCATCCTTATCACATCCCAATTTCTCAAGGCAATACCTTGCACCGAGTGCTATTGCAGGGGCCGTATTCCTGCTTGCAGGCTCAAGTACTATATGGATTGCCGGCTCGGTGCTAAGGTCGGACTTTACGTGGAATTTATAATCATTGTTTGTTATCACAATGATATCCTCAGGGGAAATCGCCTCTCTTGTCCTTTCTACTGTCTGTTGCAGAAGGGATTTGTTGCCATTAAGCCGCAAAAACTGTTTCGGATGACTTGTCCTGCTTAATGGCCAGAGTCTTGTACCGGAACCACCTGCAAGGATTATCGCCTTCATATTAGACCAGCCTCTAAAAACAGGGTGTAGGGTGTAGGGGGGTAGGGTTGAGGGGGTAGTTAGACCCTATACCCTGTACCCTGTACTTATAAAACTCCTCAATCTTATTCACTACATAAACCTGCTGATCTGCGGTCAACTCCGGAAAAATAGGGAGGGCCAATGTTTCCTGGGCAGCCTTTTCAGCATGAGGAAAGTCCCCTTCCTTATATCCAAGATAGGCATAACATTCCTGAAGATGCAATGGGAGGGGGTAGTAGATCTCTGTGCCTATTTCATTGTCCGAAAGGAACTTACGCAGCCCATCCCTCTTCCATGCCCGGATTATATATTGATTATAGATATGCCTGTTTCCGTATTTAACCAGCGGAAGACTGACGGGATACCTCGCCCGGACGCTGCTTCCGGAATCCTTTGCAGGATCAATAAGGCCTGTTTTTTGAAAAAGCTCATGATAGTGCGCCGCATTCCTTTGGCGCATTAAAGTCCAATTCGCAAGGTAATTTAATTTTATATTGACTACCGCGGCCTGCAGTGTGTCCAGCCTGAAATTCCCACCCATTATCTTGTGATAGTATTTCGGTGAGCTCCCGTGGACTCTCAAGATAGTTATCTTTTCTGCCAGCTGCTTGTCATTGGTTACTACCATCCCGCCATCACCAAATCCGCCGAGATTCTTGCTCGGGAAGAAGGAGAAACAGCCAACATCGCCCATAGATCCGGCCCTCCTCCCATTATATTCTGCCCCTATAGCCTGGGCGGCATCTTCAACCACCTTGATATCATATTCTAAAGCAGCCTTGATTATCGGGTCCATATCAGCACACTGACCGTAGAGATGGACAGGGATGATTGCCTTTGTTTTGCTCTTTTCTCTAGCTGCCTTTTCTATGGTTAATCTCAACTTTACAGGATCAATATTGTAGTCATGGGGATCTATGTCTACAAAGACAGGCCTTGCCCCAAGCCTTGATATAACTCCCCCTGTTGCAAAAAAAGTATAAGGCGTCGTAAGAACCATATCGCCATACGAGACATCCAGCGCCATCAAAGATATAAGGAGTGCATCAGTCCCTGATGAGACCCCGATCCCATATCCTGCACCAGAATATCCGGCAACTGCCTCCTCCAGTTCCTTTACCTGCGGGCCAAGTATGAAATTCTGACTATCGCAAACCTCATCAATAGCCTTTCTCGCTTCATCCTTTATAGATGAATATTGGCCCTTTAAGTCTAATAATGGCACCTTCATGGCATCTCCATACTACAATTTAACTATATTATTGTGTTTTTTCTGCGTCCTTCCCGTTGCGTTCCTCGTATCGACAATGAGCTTGGAGTTACCTGCTATCATATCCCAGTCATAAATTGAATGGTCCGTCACAATTACCGTACAGTCCACCTTTGATAACATCCCTTCACTTATATCTATTGATCTCATCCCATGAAAATTATCATCAAGGGAGGGTATGTATGGATCGCTGTATAATACCACTGCACCCTTTTCCTGAAGGATCTTTATTATGTCCAATGCCGGAGATTCCCTTGGATCGTCGATGTCTTTCTTGTATGCCACGCCTAAAATCAGGATACTTGAACCATTTAAGCACTTTTTCTGTCGGTTCAAGGCATCTACAATCTTATCCACCACATAGTGGGGCATCCCGGAATTTATCTCCCCGGCAAGCTCAATGAACCTTGCCCTATAATTTAATGTCTTTAGTTTCCATGACAGATAATGCGGGTCTATCGGGATGCAGTGGCCCCCGAGACCAGGCCCGGGGTAGAAGGGCATAAAACCATAAGGCTTGGTTGATGCCGCTTCAATGACCTCCCAGACATCTATGCCAAGCTTGTTGCACATAATAGCGACTTCATTGACAAGCCCGATATTAATGCTCCTGAACGTATTCTCAAGGAGCTTGACTATCTCGGCTGATTCGGTTGACGATACAGGTATCACCTTCTCTATGATATTGCCATATAGAGCTACGGCATGCCTTTTACATGCCTCTGTTATCCCGCCTATTACCTTAGGTGTGTTTTTAGTATTAAAGATCTTATTGCCCGGGTCTATCCTCTCAGGTGAAAAGGTAAGGAAAAAATCGATTCCAACCTTGAACCCTGTATCCTCAAGCATAGGAAGGATTAATTCCCTTGTTGTCCCGGGATATGTAGTAGACTCAAGGATAATGATCTGATCCTTATGGAGATACCTTTTTATCTCCTTTGTTGAATCTAATATGCAAGAGAGGTCAGGGTCCTTAGTCTTATTTAGCGGCGTTGGCACACAGATCGAGACGGCGTCAATATCTTTCAAGACAGAGAAATCGCCGGTTGCAGACAGTCTTTTATCCTCTACCAGTCCTCTTAATTCGCTATCAGGTATGTCCTTTATATAGTTTTCCCCTCTATTGATCCGCCTCACCTTCTCCTGATTCAGATCTATGCCAACAACATTATAGCCGGACTTTGCAAACTCAACAGCCAGGGGTAACCCAACATAGCCTATCCCGATTATCCCAATCCTTGCCTTCTTAGAATTGATCTTTTCGATTAATGATGACATTTAACCCCCTTTTGACAAGCTCCCGCCCTTCTGGTAAATAACCAGTCCGTTTATTCCCTACCTCCATGAAATCTTAAACCCCTACTTCAAAAAAACATTGTTACACTAAAAAATTATATGGCTATTTCACCTTTTCAATCTTCTGTCTATCTATTACAACACGGCTCTTTTGAGACAGGATATTCAAGAGCAGTACTACCCTGTCCTTATCAGACCACTTCCCCTCGAAGATAGCCGACAAACCCTCAAAAGGTCCTTCTTTTATTTCTACGATGTCTCCAACGGCAAGATCGGCTGGTACAAGGCTTACATAGCCGTTATCTATCCTGTCCTTTATTGCTTGAATAACCTGGTCATCAACAGGGGAAGGGGGTTGATTTCCAAAAGAAACTATCTTGTCAACACCGCTCGCATAGTGTACCATTCTGTAATGTATTGCTAAATTGAAATACGCAAAGATATATCTCGGGAAAAGGGACGTGATTACATCCCTCCTTTTTCCCCTGATTACCTTCTCTTTTTTAATCTTCGGATAAAAAGTATCTATCCCAAACCTTCTTATATTTGATTCAGCAAGGACCTCCTGATGGAGCTTAGTGTGGATCGCATACCATGAATACATATGTATTGTAAGCCATCATAAATACAAAATGGCTGGCGCCTTACGAGAAGGCTTTACCCCTTTTTAAGATCTACTGTTTAGGATCTATTTTATATCAGATTTAGAGGGTTCTTGCAACATTTTTATCTAACTCACCTGCTTATAATACGTTCTGTACCATCTTGCAAATCTCTTTATTCCCTCTTCAATCCCGATCTTAGGATCAAAGCCCAACTTATCCTTTGAGTGGTTTATGTCAGCAAAGGTCTCAGGGACATCCCCTTTTTGGATGGGCAGATACCTTTTCACTGCCTTCTTGCCGAGTTCCTTTTCAATACACTCGATAAAATACTCAAGTTCAACTGTATGAGAGTTGCCGAGATTAAATATCTCATATCTGTGTACCTTTTCAAGGGAAGATATAACCCCTTCAACTATATCATCAATATAGGTGAAATCCCTCTTCATCTTCCCAAAGTTATATACATCGATCTCCCTTCCTTCCAGGATCGCCTTTGTGAATATAAAGAGGGCCATATCAGGCCTGCCCCATGGCCCATATACTGTAAAGAAGCGTAGACCTGTTGTCGGAAGCCCGTAAAGGTGGGTATAGGTATGCGCTATCAGTTCATCTGCCTTTTTAGTTGCAGCATAGAGGGAGATCGGATGATCCACGTTGTCAAATTCAGAAAATGGGACCTTCTTGTTATTACCGTATACGGATGATGATGAGGCATAGACAAAGTTCTTTACCTTATAATCCTTTGCCAACTCAATGATATTAAGAAATCCCTCAAGATTCGATTTCTGGTAGACAAATGGATTTTCCAGGGAATATCTTACCCCTGCCTGGGCAGCCATATGACAGACCTTATCTGCCTGGTGCTTATCAAAGATCTCCTTTAAACCTTTATAGTTAACAAGGTCTTCCTTATAAAAAATAAATTTCTTATCCTCTCTGAGAAGGGTCAGCCTTGCCTCCTTCAATAGCGGATCATAATACTCATTTATATTGTCGATACCAATTACCTGGTTCCCCATCTCAAGGAGCCGCTTCGAGATATGAAATCCTATAAATCCTGCTGACCCTGTTACGATATAGACCCGCTGGTTATTCATTTAAATTCTCCCCAGGATGTAGATCATGTCGTTTGATCAGACCCTCCGGCCTAAAGATCATCATTAATACAAGGGCTGCGCCAAAGATCAGCATCCTGTAGCTTGAGAGGACCCTGAACATCTCGGGGAGTATAGTAATGATTAATGCCCCGAGTATGACCCCTGGTATAGACCCCATTCCACCCAATACTACCATAGAAAGCACTGTTACGGATTCAAAAAAGGTAAAGCTCTCAGGTGAGACAAAGGCAAACTTCCCCGCAAAGAAGACCCCTGCAATTCCGGCCAAAAAGGCTCCAAGTGCAAATGCCAGAACCTTCAAAGAGGTTGTATCAATACCCATGCTTTCCGCTGCTAATTCGTCCTCCCTGATGGCTATCCAGGCCCTTCCTATCCTTGAATTGTTAATCCTCCTGACTGAAAAGATGGTTATAAAAACAAGGGCAAGTATAAGATAATAAAAATGGACCGGTTTTTCAAAGACAAGGTTCCAGATCCTGGGCCTCCCGATATTCAATATACCATTCGGTCCGTTCGTCACACTATCCCAGTTGTTTAACACAAGATGAACAATCTGGATAAAACCAAGGGTTACTATGGCGAGATAATCTCCCCTTAGTCTAAGGGTAATTATCCCCAGCAGACTCCCCAGTAGGGCAGATAAAATTCCGCCCAAAGGGAGGGCCAGCCAAAAAGAGATGCCTATCTTCGTAGAAAGCAGGGCATAGGTATATGCACCCACTGCATAAAAGGCAATATATCCGAGGTCAAGGAGCCCTGTAAGTCCTACTACTATGTTAAGACCGAGGGAAAGCACAATATAGATGCCTGCAGTGGTAAGGGCGTCTATCTTGTAGTTATTCATAAATAGAGGAAATAGAACTATGATGTGCCAGAAGAAAACAAATTGCATGAGTCTCTTCTTTTTCTTATACCGGTTTTTAAGCCAGACAACTATTTTCCCTAGACCTCCAGATACTGACGAAAAGTTTCGCGACAAAGAAAACCGTGAAGAGATCAGGGGGATTATGCCGGAAGATAGCACCAGGATGGAAAGAAGCGATGCATTTTTTATACCCATAAAAGGGAGCACCAAGATCCAGACCCAGCAGGCTATAAATAAAAGGACCTTCGACCTTGAAAGGATAGACCTCATATTGCTATGGCTTCTCAGAGACTGTCCCGCCAATGAGCCCTGATGGACGCAAAATAAGCACCAGGATGAGTATCAGGAAAGTAAAGAGATCCTTGTAGGCGCTCGAGATGTAGGCTGAACAGAGGGTTTCAAGGAACCCAAGCATAAATCCTCCAAGCATTGCACCCGGTATATTCCCTATGCCCCCGAGCACAGCTGCGGTAAAGGCCTTTATCCCGGCCACATACCCGATAGTGAAATTTACAACCCCATAATAGATAGCCGCCATTATCCCGGCTGCAGCAGCCAGGACAGATCCGATGATAAAGGTTAAAGCTATCAGCCGATCTATATCTATACCAAGAAGGGAGGCCATCTTTTTATCCTGTGCAACAGCACGCATCGCCTTTCCTATTTTTGTCTTCTTTACAAAGAGGTGCAGGCTAAACATGAGAATTACTGAAATAAAAAGTATAACCAACTGAATAATTGTGATGGAAGCATTGAAAGCGTTTATACCAGAAGCTGAAATGGCAGCAGGAAATACCTTATCAATAGAGCCCTGGGTTAGCATAACGTAGTTCTGCAGGAATATAGACATCCCTATGGCTGATATCAGGGGAGAAAGGCGGGGAGAATGTCTCAGCGGCCTGTATCCTATCCTCTCTATAGTTACCCCATAGGTCCCGCAATAGAAGGCAGCTCCGATAAAGGAAATAGCAATCGAAATGAGGAGGTTATTCTGTGCTATGCCCATGTCAGTTAAGAGGCCGAAGAAGATGATGCCAAGATAGGCGCCCATCATATATATCTCGCCATGGGCAAAGTTTATTAGCCCCAGGATACCATAGACCATGGTATATCCCAGGGCAATTAATGCATACATGGCGCCCAACGTAATACCGTTTATGAGTTGTTGGAGAAACATACTATTAAGTGTTCAAGGGTTCAGGGGTTCAAGGGTTCAGGGAGCCAAAACTCTATTTATACCTTGACCGCTCGAACCCTAGACCACTGGAACCCTATTCTTTCTCCGGTCTCCAGTATTCCTCGAACTTTCCATTCCTTGTGATCCAGACCACATATTGGATCTTCGGGACATCTCCTTTTTGATCGAATTGGATACGCCCTGTAATGCCATCATATGTAACAGAATGGATGGTTTCGCTTACCTTTTTACCCTCTGTGGTAGCTGCCTTTGAAATACCAGCAAGTAATACATTGGCCGCATCAAAGGCATAAAAAGAATAGGGGCCAGGTTCCCCGTATTTCTTCCTGTATCTTTCCAGCGCCTCCTTTGCAGCAGGGAGTTTTGTGGTGTCCGGGGCAAAGGTAAGATATGTGCCGTTAGCCGCAGGACCGGCTATCTCTACAAAGACAGGGTCTATTACGCCATCCCCGCTTAACATAGGAGCCGTAATCCCCACCTCCCTGGCCTGCCTGGCCAGGAGCCCCCCTTCCGGATAGATACCGCCGAAGAAGAAGAGGTCAGGGGCCTTCCCTTTTATAGATGTGAGTATCGCACGATAGTCTTTATCACCCTGGGTTATACCATCATAAAAGACCACAAGGTTCTGGTCCCCTAATCCTTTCCTGAATTCATCGGCCAGACCCTGTCCATAGGTGGTCTTATCATGGAGTATGGCTATCTTTTTTGCCTTTAAGGCCTTTAATGCGAATTCTGCAGCCACCTTTCCCTGCTGGTCATCCCTTCCGCAGATCCGGAAGACATTTAGCAGGCCTCTTTCCGTTACCTGCGGGTTGGTAGAGGCAGGCGTTATCATAGGGATGGAGGTCCTATTATATACATCCGATGCTGGTATAGTAGCACTGCTATTCCAATGTCCTATTACACCTACAACGTTTGAATTTACGAGCTTATTGGCAACCGCCACGGCCTGTTTGGGGTCATGCTGATCATCCTCAACAAAGAGCTTAATCTTCTTCCCTCATACACCCCCCTTTCCATTCCATTCTTCTACAGCAAGTTCCACGCCATTTTTCAAATCATTTCCTTGCTTGCTCTGATCGCCGGTCATTGGGCCGACAACAGCAATCCTGACAAGGTTTTCCTCGCCTTTTGTGCAACCCCAAAGGTTTAAGGCTGCAAATAGGATTATGATAATCTCTTTTGTAATCATAATTTGACCAAAGATAGTCTTCATTAGTGATTGGGTCTGATTATATGGTATATATGCTTGATATGTCAAGGAATTATACTCGGTCACGAAACATGGATTTCTTAATTTGAAAAGAGTTGACAATATCTGGTAAAGGCTGTATCAATGACAGCACTCTACTTTCACGACGAGAATATTATAAAATCCGGCGCCAGGGACTGGTAATAGAATTTTATAAAAATTCTATCTGGTTTCCCATGTCCTCGGCAGAAAAGATCTCTGCATAAAGCGCCAATCTTCTGATGCACTCGCCAACGCTCAGCTTATTTATATCAACATAGATTACCCCAGAGTGACTCTTCCCATCTTTTGCAAATTCCTTTGCCATTTCAATGAAATTGTGATCATGAGTAAAGATAACCGCCTGCATCTTCAATGCATACTCAAAATGCTCTCTATCTGTAATCCCAATCATCCCTCTTTCTATTGCGGAAAATGCTGTTATGCTCCGCCTCATTAAACCCTCTGCAACACGAACATCAACATTCTCATCCGTGTATATCTTTAATCTTGCCAAGCTTCCGCTCCAGTATAGATGGATGCCTTCTCTTCATAGTTTCAGTTTCTTCTATAATAGCCTTCCATTTTTTATCCATCTCGGCTTTATGCTCATAATAATATGAAAGGGCATCATGTACCTGTGAGAGGCTTAGATGAGGGAGTGTAACAATAATATCCTCAGGGCGTATCCCCATAATCTCATATCTAACAGCTATATCCAGGACTCGAATACCAGTGCCAGAAATAACAGGCTCGCCTCCTCTTATTTTTTTGTTAGTTATGATATAAGGGTGCTTAACTTTCTCTTTGGGTAGTGGATTCATTTCTTCCTCTCCTTTACCTATCTCATTTTTTAAATCTTGGCATAGGGGCACAGAACTGTCAAGTTTCTTATGTTGATTCTTATGTTGATCCAGGGGATGACCCTCGCCTTTCGAGGAAACGGGTTAGCGATGATGAAGACATTGATCCTCTCTGTAACGATTTCAGCCTGAGTCTTATGAGCCAGTTTCATTTTAGGTAACGCAATAACTGATGGAAGTGTTTTCCTGCTAGAGGCAGCATTTCCGTAGTCCTGTCACCTTGTACACCGAAACAAGATTGCTCTTGCCTTTAAATAAAGTGGATTCAAAGGATTCCACCTCAACATAATCCCTGACTTCATCGTATGTGCCCTGACCTATCAGTATCTGACCACCATCGGCATTTTCTTCGAGGCGGCAAGCAAGATTAACCTCATCTCCGATCACCGTATAATCCACAAATTCCTCCGAGCCCATGTTTCCTACGGTAACCACGCCCGTATTGATCCCTATTCCTACAGCTATCGGTCTCTTTCCTTCTTTGACCCATTTCTGATTTAGCCGGCTCACGGCTTCTTGCATCTCCAGGCCAACCTTGATTGCGCGAAGGGCATGATCCGGATAGGGAATTGGATTCCCGAAGAAAGCTAAGATCGCATCTCCCATGAATTTATCCAATGTTCCGCCATACTTAAAGATCAATCGGGTCATCTCACCACAGTATTCGTTGAGCAATCGGGTTACATCTTGAGGGTCCATCTGTTCTGACATAGAAGTGAAGCCGCGAATATCGGTGAATAAAATCGTCAGCCGCTGCTTCATTCCCCCTAGACCCGCAAGGGATGGATTTTTTATAAGCTGTTCCACCACCGAGCTAGAGACATAGCGACCAAATAGACCTGTGATCTTCTGCCTCTGCTGGGCCTCAAGGTATCGTTGGTAGGCAACACCGCCCAAATAATTAACCGTGACAGTAGCCGCCAAAGGCACTAGGTCGATCCAGGTTCGATTCCGGATAAATAAAATTATTCCACCAGTTAAAATTAAGAGGACTAACGACCCCAATGTCATGGTTATCCATAGGAGCCGTTCAACATATAAGACGGTTGCTGTCGCCGCCAAACCGAGAAGAACCAGAGCCATGATAACGTTTCCAGGAGAGATGCGCTGGATAAATCTTTGATCCAAAATGGTCTGGAGCGCATTGGCATGGATTTCTACGCCATACATCCGATCCAAACGGACAAGATCCGCCTGCCCTCCCCAGGGTTTGAATACCTTCTGTACGCCTCCACTAAACGGGGTCCGATAGGCATCATAACTGGTAGGATTGTGGGCTCCGATCAAGACAACCCTTCCCGATACCTGATCAGGAGAAAACTCTCCATTTATCACACGCCAGATAGGTATCTTTGGAAATGTGCCCGGCGGCCCGTAGAAATTAATTAGGAGTTTGTTATCCGGAACAGGGACAGCAAGGGATCCGATTCTGATTAGATCGGATATGCTTATGTCTATTTCATGTTTTCCTTCGGGATCAGCAAGGAGCCTTGCCATCTCTAAGCTAAAGGTTAGATAAGGATTCATTTCTCCCTCTGATATCTCAACACTTAAGACCGGCATACTCCGCAATACCCCATCCTGGTCTAATGCCACGTTGATCAATCCTTCACCCATTTCAGTTTCCCGGAAGGAGGAAAAAGGGGGAATTGCCATCTCCGATGAGATATAACGTACCAGCACCACGTTGCCTGCTTTTACCAAGGCATTCCTTAGCTGATCATCAAGAGAAGTAACAGAGGGGTTTGAAAGTACCATATCAATTCCGATCAGCCTCGTCCCGGCAGAGGCCAGATGTTCTATTGCCCTTGCAAGATTTGAACGTTTAAATTCCCTTAGTGTTGTGCTAAGCCGTTGAAGGCTCTCCTCATCGATGGTAACCAGTACTATCTGATCCGAAAGAGGTCTCGGCCCGCGTAAGGAAAATCGGAGATCATAACTTTGAAGCTCCAGCCACTCAAACCCGTTAAGGAGATAGATAACAATAATTAGGACTGTAAGGGTAATGCTGATAAGGAACCCTATGATCCGATTCCTATTTTTCACTCACCAGGCTCCAGTACCCGGGCGCCAGTTTTCCCTCAGTTCCGCTGATCAAGGCATCAATGATAATCGTAACACGACACCGGCGCAGGAAGTCAGCTATCTTGTCTGAGGCCTTCACTTTCTTGGCATCATCCGCACTTATTATCAGATTGGCTGAGAGCTTCTTGTCTTTACCAACCGCCTTGATCTTAAGGGGTTTGCGACCTCCTTGAGCGGAAGAGGAATCAGATCTATCCTCGAATTTCTGACTTCTCACCTCTGGTTTAGTCGTTACATACCTTGCCATCCCGGATCGCAGGGCATCCTCACGACTGACGTAGTCAGGGGCGTATATGACGTTGCCGGACTCATCTGCAATTGTTGGAAAGACAACAGGGGTTATACCCATCCCGCGGGCATCAAGGATTAACTCTGTGTAATCTCCTGGAGAGGGAGCGGTTTCAATCACTTGTGTGCCGACCTTCTTTGTATCGGCGAGTAGGCCGGTGAGCGCCCCATCACCCCAGAGGGGAACAACTACAATAACCTCGACCGATCCATCAGGATTCACCTTTTTTCCTGCTGTCTGCGCACCCCTAACAAAACCGCTCACCTGTGTCTGGATGGTGTCGCTTTTTAGCATAAAGTTTTCCACTACTGTGGTTGCATCCACACGGACACCCTTAACAACTTCAAGCAGATTCCTTAACGCAACCACAAAGGCGGCCCGTTCAGTCATGACACGGGCGCGTGATGGATCTGTGACGTTATCCGGTGGAAATGCTATACCACCGGCGCTTATGGTCCCCTTTGTCCAATTTACTGACCCTTGTACTGCCGGCTCGACTATGTCCTGATAGGCCGGTTCCTGAGCTAAGGCAGCAGAGACCAGAAAGATTATCGCCATTGTAAGAAGCGCTATGGATTGATTTGCCTTCATTTTGTCACCTCATATGGAAGGGTGGCCTCGGCCCACTCAGAACCATCTAAGAGCGCCAGTTCTTTTAAAAGATCTGCAATCATACCAGCCTCCCTCCCATCATAAAGAGGAAAGATGGCCTCGTGGATCTTACCGGTTTCCATCTGGAGCTTCTTTTTAGATGCAATTACCTTGATTTTCTCACTCGCCCGCTTCATACCTGCTGGTGGGTTTACGCGCACCTTGATCCCACGATTCCGCAGCGCTTCATCAGGAAATAGGAATTCCTCACCCGCCTTAACAAAATGTTCCTGGATGATGCTATTAGGTAGAAGCTGCCAGATCTTTTCATCTTGTGAGATACTAAAGATGTATACATAGGCGGCCTGGTTCGGTCTTACATGTATCTGGGCCTCGTCCCCCTCCTTAAAACTGGTGCGATTCAAAGATGCCTTAACATTAAACTCCTTATGCTCCACCCGGTCAAGGCGCACCTTGGCTCTGATTTTGACATAAAGGATCGTCCCAACCAGTTGACCTTCCCTTTTGACCTCCTGGGTCTTTTCTTCCAGTATCTTTTCTTCTTCGATGATCCCGCGGGCAGCAGTGGCAACAAGATCCTCAACAAGCTGAAAGTTATAGACCACCGAGCTACTCTTAAGATAGATCCCCATCGCCCTCTCAACGGCGCTTCGACGGGCCTCATCCCTTGCCCTGGCCTTGGCCTCTCCAAATGTAGTCTCTAAGCCTAGCGGGGCCTCCCCCTCTCCTTCCACCCAGACCCCTTGTTGGACAGGTCTCCCCTCCCCGGCCTTTATGCCCTGCTCACTCTGTTTAGAAATAAGAGGGGCTCGACTAAGGGCAGCTAATTCTTTTTCCAGTTGGCCCCGATTTAGACGTGCATTCTCCTTGTCCATCACAGCCAAGGCCCGATAGACCCCAAGCTGTTCATCCTTCCCCTCATGTATGATCCTTACCTGATCTAAGACCTCATTTGTCTGAGACTCAATGAGTCTTGTTATCTCTGATGTCTCTTCCACCTTCTCCTTGGTCTGGATCTGTCTTATCATGTCCAATGACTGCTCCCTGATAGAGATGCGGATCTGCTTGGCGATCTCGGCCCTCGCTAGATTTTGTGCTGCCTGACGTGCCATCACCTCTTCCATCCTGGGGTTTGTGGCCATCGGCTGCTTAAGCGGCGCCTCCCCTATGCCGATATAATAAGTCGATTCCGGATATTGCTGTTTGACCTTGATGTAAGGATCAATCGGCGCACATGACCATAGCAGGGCGAACAAGATGATGAAGAGAAGAGAGAAGATCTGCTTGTTATCCATATATAGCAAACAAATTTAATAAATTGACGTAATTTCACCCTCCCCCTCGCCCCCTCCCATCTAAGGGAGGGGGATTAGAGTAGTCCCCTCTCCCCTTGCGGGGGAGGGAGGGGTGATTTGGTCCTATGGGTCATAGGCCTCCACTGTTGAGACCACGCCTGTGTCGTTCCGGCCCCCAACCGCATAGAGGATATTGTTTACTACACCAACGGCTAGGGCGTCCCTTGCGGTCGGCATGGATGCCTTGGTCGTCCAGGTGTTGGTTGTTGGGCTGTAGGCCTCTAAGACTGAGACTGCAGAGAGGTTAATATTTTCACCTCCCACAGCGTAAAGGATGCCATTTATTACACCGATTCCGAGCACAAATCGCGCGGTCGGCATATATGCCTTAGTTATCCATGTGTTGGGAGCTTGAGGAAAGGAATTTGGATCCGTTGGATCAGACCCAGCCTCTACCTCATCCAGATTTGTATAGCCGTCATTATCGTCATCAAAGCTTGTATCTATCTGGGACTGGAGCACATCTATGGTTGTGGTCTGGCCTGCAACTACAGACCCTGTTGTAGATGCCTGGGCAAGCTTTATTAGGCCCGATGAGTTATAAAAGGTGATGGTAAAGGTCTGGGTGCCTGCAGGGACATTATTTATGGTGGCCGTTGCGCTGCCATCTGTTTGATTTATTGTCATATCATATGAACCAGTCATACCTGATATCGTAAGGGTAGCCGTCATACCAGAAATCGGGGTCTCTAAGACCTTGAATGTCAACTGGATATCGTTAGTGGATATCTCAGGAGAGGATTCCTACCTTCCGCATCCGGTAAATGTCAAAAATATTGCAAGGATGAGATATAGCATAATCTACTCCCCCTCAGACTCCTTCATGGTGAAGGGACATTAATTTGTACTGTGCCTGTATTGTTACCGCCACCGCCATTATCTGAACCTCCGCCTCCGCCTGCTGCCGCATCCGCACCTCCTACTACGAGGACGACCAGGGTCCAGAACCACCACCTCGTATAGAATGGCTTTGAAGAGACGGCAGGCTCAGCAGTCTTGAGACCCAGGTCAACCTTCGGTTTTTCTTCCTGCGCCTTCTCAATAGGTGGCGCTGGGGCTGCCCCCTCTAATGGGATTAGGGGGGCCAGGATGGATAGGATTTCACCTGGCGCAATGATTATATCCTCTGACCAGGGCTTGTAGCCCTCCTTTTTAACGACTACCTTATGAATACCTGCTGGGAGCCGGATCCCCTGGATCGGGGCCTTGCCCTTCTCCTCTTCATCAATCGTAACAGCGGCCCCTTTTACGTTGGACTCGATGTCTATTAAACCGGTATTGGGCTGGGTAATCTGCAAGGGAGGCAATGACCCCGCCTCTTGAGCAGAGACGAGGTATGGTGATAAGATCATCTGAAACATCAGGATTAAGATAAATAGATAATGAAATAAGTCAGGTATTTTTTTATAGCTCATGGGTTTCTCTCCTTAGGTTCATTGCCCCTTGAGGTTAATACAGTAAAAGGTAGACCGGCCCTCTCACCTAACTCTGTCAGAGGAGGGTTTAAGACAGGCGTCTGGTCCCTGTTCATCTCGGCCGCCTTGTCAGTAACATTAGATTGAACGTACTGGAAGAGCTCTGATAGCCTGACCGTCCCGTCCTGATTCGAATCCCCCTCCCCCCGCAGACCTTTCAGAAGAAAATAGGTGAAGAGACCATGTCTCATCCCCTCCAGGTCTGAGCTGATCTGCTTGACCTCGGCCGCCGCTATTGATATAACCCGGCCAGTGGCCCGGAGCGGGTCCTCTACCACAAGACCCATAGGCCTTGCACCTACCGGTATCACAGAGCGGGGTCCCTCACCGGCAAAGCAGGAATCTAACATCACCACCGCCTCCTTGGCCTTAATGGCATTGAGCCTTGAGAAGACCTGCTCAACCGGGTAGAGGGTGCTGGGGGAGTCAAGATCGCCGTCAGCAGGCACTAGATATGCCTTTTGGGTCTTTACCTCCGGCGCGCCATGGCCCGAGTAATAGAAATAGACCCTGGAGTTTTCCTTCACCCTCTGGGGGTTCAGATAGTCATTCAACGCGGCATTGATACCACTCCAGGTTGCCTCCTTGTCATAGAGCGCCTTGATCCTGGCCTGTGGCACGCCAAGTATACGATGGAGGTATTCCCGCATAATCTCTGCATCATGTCTGGCATATTTGACAGGGGTCCCAATCTTGTTATATTCACTGATCCCGATCACCACCGCCAGATCATCCTTTCTCTCCGGGAGGTTAGAAGCCACAGGGAGGATGTCAACATCTACCGGGCGAGATACGGTCTCAACAAGGATCTCCTTCGAACGGGTCAAGACCACGAGCCTCTGGGCCTTAACCGGGCCATATCCCCTTTGTTCATTAAGCCCAACGATCAGATCCATCTCCTGTTCCGGGATCTTTGGGGGGATCTCTCCTGATAGGATCACCTCCTTTTTACCGCCCGGTGGTATGTCTCCCAGTTCTCGGTTCCCTTGGAGGTATTCGATCAACCGATTGTTCCCCGAGAGGACTACCTGAACCTTTCTGGCCTGGCCGGGGCCTCTGTTCTCGATCATGATGCGCAAGGAATATCTTTCTCCGCCTTTGATCAGATCTACCCTATTTTTATTGATGTCCTCCAGATTGGCGGTGTAAGAGAGCGTGGGAGGCGGTTCCTTTGCTTGTCCAATTACCATCGAACTGATGCTTGGTTTGACCTCCCCCAGGGCCAGGGCGACAGGTTGATTCAGTTGATTAAAGATCTTACGTTTAGAAAGAAAGTCTATCGTGATAGGCAGATCCTTCGGCCCAGAATAGCGATTTGTGGTAGAAAATGAAAAATTGATCGGAACTTGACCCTCTGGTTCAATATCACCAAGTTGAAATTCGGCAGCGCCGAAGAGTTTAAGGTTAGGATCATTTGATAAGATACGGGCCACTACCTTTTCCCCTCTTCCCTCCCCCTTGTTTTCCACGATCGCCTTGACATTAATCAGATCGCCCTTGTCGATGACGCCATTGGCGTTGCCTTTGGAGTCATCAATACCTATCTGGACAACAATTAGACTGGGCCTAAGTATAGCCTTTGTCCCTAAGCTGAGAGAGACCGTCCCGGCATCGTAGCCATTCGCCTCAGTCACATCAATCAATAGGGAGATCATGCCTGACTCGACCAATTCTCCGGCGCGGAATTTGAGCCTTAGGGTAGTCGCCTGTCCGGGTTTTAGATCGCCCAGGTCAAATCCTTTTAGGGCAGACTCGTCAAAGACTATGTCACGATACGCTTTTTCTGGTTTCATCTGGACAAAGACATGGCTTGCTATGCCCTGCCCCTGGTTTTTGATCTTAAGTACGATCTCCCCGGACTCGTCTGCATCCAGGACGCTGTTCCCATTTTGATCATAGAAGGAGAGTGATGTGACCAGACGGGGAGGGAGTTCCATGGCTATCTTAAGCTCTGTAAGGCGCTCATTTGATAGTCGTAACTCCTTTTGGAGTTTTTTCCCATTATACTCAGTCCAGACTATAAGCTTGGCTTGGCTTGAGAAGACAATCTCCATCGGGATATCCTCGAAGGAGATGAAGGCCTCACCAATCTTGTCAGTCTCAGCCCTTGTCTTCCAGTCAAATCCTTCAAATCCTGCCTCAATCCTTACCCCACTGACCGGCTGTATCACGCTGTCTGGACAGGGTTTATGGTCATTTTTATCACACAGGTCGCGGGTAAAGAGCTGAACCTTTACCCCCTTCTTAGACCTGGTAAAGGGGGAATTTACCAGAACCAACATCGGTTCTTTTCCAATAATGGCTGGAGCGCCAGATACTAGCAGATACTAGGAATAGTACTGAAGCTATCTCTAGGGCAACAAAAAGGCAACTGGAAGATCGCCTGAACTTCATGAGGTCCCTCTTACTTAAGAAAAATGGTGCGAAGGTAGTTGTGAATACCTCAAATGCCCCATAAAACCTGATAGAAAAATATTATCCTTAAAAATTGGATTTGTCAAATCCACAACCATTATAATTTGGGGTCTTAGCGTAATCTCCTGAGTTTCTTCAGCCTTGCCACCTTTTTGAACCACCTTCAGCCCATCCAGGAGAAACAAATGGGGTCAAACCTACATTATACATTTTAGCTGTTCACTTTATATCTTAATTTTGTCTATATATCAAAAAAGAGGACAAAAACTGACTGCTAATCCACTTCATTATGATCCTTTGTCTTCAATAATAATCTACAGTCTGCCCAGGGACTTCCTGGTCCAGGGTATCAAGCGCCTCATCCCAGATCCTCTATGCAACGATTTCAGCCTGAGTCTTTGGCTGCTGATGTTCATACCCCCTTCCAGGCGTATGAACATCTGCGGTGGCAGATAGACAAAGCCACAGTCAGGGGCCAGCCGCAGACGTGGAAGAGAGGTTTTTTCAACCTTTAAAAACGTAAAGGCCAGCCCTGCAAAAGGAAAGCTGGGCCTCAATGAGAGTGACCCTGCCGGCCAAAGAAAAATGTTCAAACCTATCGGTCTACTGTTTTCTTCTAATTCTGATCTTTCCTGGCTCTATAATGATCAAATTCCCTTTAAAGTCCTCTTCGCTTAGCTCTCTGAACCTTTCTATAAGCTGCCTGTTTATCTCGCTGGTTGTCATTTCATTAGGAAAATGTGCTACTACAATACCGAAATGGCTCCTGATTGGGAAACGCAGGATATTGCCAAACCCCAGATCGCCTGTAAGCAATACAGCTTGATGGCTTTGAGCAGATTGATAAATTACTGCATCATCCGCTCCACGAAGTCCATGATCTCTGATATCATTTACTTCGTATCCGCATTCTCTGAGAACTTTACCCGTGGAGCGTGGCATGTCCTCATCAATGACAAACCTTGGCATATCAGCCTACTGCTCTGATCTCTTCTCCTGATAGAGTCTTGGCCGCATAATCGAGGACAGCCAGGATATCCTCTCGGGTGATCTCGTACTCCCCCATCACCTCTTCATAGGTCATTCCTCCTGCCAGTTTGCCAAGAATGAGTTCCACAGGAACCCGGGTTCCTGTGATCACTGGTTTGCCAAACCGGACCTTTTCGTCAGCACTGATTCTTGGAGCAATCTCCATAGCTAGCCTCCTCAAACGTGATGAATCTTAAATAGCGATCTCCATTATAACATACCCCATTAAAATAGCATACCCATCAGACTAGCCAGGGTGTGCGACAAATTTATGGGTAGGAATTGACTTTCCCTTTAAATGGGCCTAATATCT
>JACRHA010000016.1 GCA_016234185.1 Nitrospirota bacterium | reverse complement strand
TAGTGTCCAGCCGGAAACATAATGTAATAATGACCCGCGCTCCTGAATCTCCTGACCAGGCACGATATGACCGATCTTCCACCAACGATGGGCCATGCCGGCCTGCGAAAGGGTAAAAGAGAGGAAGACCCCGATTGCATAGAGCGGGATCAGCGCTGTAACGCTTGCCTGGAATAATGTAATGAGGAGCGATGCCATTACTGCCAGGAATATAATACCCCAGGAATAGACGAGCCGGCTGCCCCGGTAGGTAAATTGACGTGGCAGGAAGCCGTCTTTGGCTTGAAGGGCGGTCAGACGAGGAAAGCCATTAAAGGAGGTATTTGCAGCCATAATCAGGATAGCAGTGGTTGATACAAGAGTCCCAAGATAGAGTAGTCCCCTCCCATTGTAGATTGTGCGTGCCAGTTGCGAGATAACGGTTTCCTCCTCAGATGGTATGGCCGCAATAGGGCCGACCAGGAAGGTGATGCCAAGGAAAAGGAAGCCCAGTATCAGGGACATCAAGATCAATGTTATGCCTGCATTGCGGCTGCGCGGTTCTTTGAAGGCAGTAATACCGTTAGAGATTGCCTCAACACCTGTAAGAGCCGTTGTGCCGCTGGAAAAAGCGTGGAGGATCAAAAATGGGGTGACGGCCTGCAGTGTATACGCTAATGTTAATGGCGGTGGATTTACAACTGTACCTAGTGTCCCGGCAATATAACGGATAAAGCCGATACTTACAGTAAGGAACATCATGATAAGGAATAAGTAAGATGGGATAGCAAAGGCGAAGCCTGATTCCTTGACACCGCGCAAATTAATTACCGTGACGAAAATTACCATCCCTATTGCTATGTATATCCTATCAGGAAAGAGGGATGGATAAGCTGAAACGATCTGCGCCACCCCGGATGAAACAGATACTGATACGGTCAGGATATAGTCGGTGAGCAGTGATGCCGCGGCTATCTGGGCAGGGAGTTCTCCTAAGTTATCGCGGGCAACGATATATGCGCCGCCACCATCCGGATAGGAGTGGATGGTCTGCTCATAAGAAATGGTAACGATGGCCAGCAGCGCCACAATAGCAATAGATATAGGAAAGGCATAGCTGAGGGCAGCAGCGCCGGCTAATGCCAGGACTATCAGGATCTCCTGTGTGGCATATGCCGTAGATGAGAGCGCATCAGAGGCAAAGATGGCGAGCCCAACTGTCTTGCCTATTGTTTGATGCGGGGCGTCTGCCGTTGCTAATGGTCGTCCTATGAACATGCTGCGCCATGAACGGTGCAGCCTCTGCTTTACCGCGTGACGCAAGATGGTGGTCCCGCTCTTATTTTCGATATTCATTTACCTAGACGTCTTCCATATTCTTAAGCGGGAGATAATACAAGGCCATAGAATATTTGTCAAATCAATCCTTTGAGCTTGGTTGAAAAAAGAGACTTGACAACATATGATGGCTATGATACAAAATTGTTCGTTCGGCATAAACAGGAAGCTCAAGTTTATATAATGGGATAATTAGTTAGGACAATGGAGTCCTCTGGTAATGGTAGCCAGAGGATTTTTTTATTGTTATGGGTTGTCAGGAGAGGAGGTGACAAGCGATAATTCATCTTTAAATGAAAGGTTTTCAGGAGGACATCCTATATAGATTGGGATGGATGCAATTTTCTCAATAACTACGATCTTATAAGAACTACAAACAATGAAAGGAGATTTTTTATGACGCCTAGAGAAGTAATCGAATTTGCGAAAAAGAACAAGGTTGCCATAGCGGACCTGAAGTTTATAGATCTTCCAGGTCTCTGGCAACACTTTTCTATCTCGGCAGCAGAATTAACAGAAGACCTTTTTGAAGAGGGTATCGGCTTTGACGGATCCAGCATCAGGGGATTTCAGGCCATAAATGAGTCGGATATGCTCCTCTTTCCTGATCCAACTACGGCTATGCTGGATCCATTTACAAACATGCCTACGCTCTCACTCGTCTGCAATGTTAAGGACCCTATTACAAGGGAGTCTTATTCAAGGGATCCGAGATATGTGGCACAGAAGGCCGAGAAGTTTCTTAAGTCCACCGGCCTGGCAGATGTCAGCTATTGGGGTCCGGAGTGCGAATTCTACGTACTGGATGATATCAGGTTTGATCAGAGTTATAACTATGGCTACTATTATATCGATTCACAAGAGGGTTTCTGGAACTCAGGTAAAGATGAAAAGCCTAATCTTGGATATAAGCCAAGATACAAGGAGGGATACTTCCCTGTTGCCCCGATGGATTCACTCCAGGATATAAGAAGCGAGATGCTTACTACGATGGAAAACGTAGGGATTCGCATGGAGGTCCATCATCACGAGGTTGGAACTGCAGGGCAGTGCGAGATCGATATGCGGTATTCAACCCTAACCAAGATGGCGGACAATGTCCTGGCCTATAAATATATAGTTAAAAACGTGGCAAAAAAGCATGGGAAGACCGCAACCTTCATGCCGAAGCCATTATTTATGGACAATGGCTCAGGAATGCATGTCCATCAGTCTCTCTGGAAGGGAGAGAAGAATATCTTCTACCAGACCGGCAACTATGCGGACATAAGCAAGACCGCAGTATATTATATCGGCGGCCTGTTAAAACATGCCAGGGCCCTTTGCGCACTTATCGCGCCAACGACAAACTCTTACAGGAGGCTCGTGCCAGGCTATGAGGCGCCGATAAACCTTGTCTATTCACAGAGGAACAGGTCTGCCTGCGTTAGAATTCCGATGTATTCAAAGAGCGAAAAGACAAAGAGGATAGAGTTCAGGACGCCGGACCCAAGCTGCAACCCCTATCTTGCCTTCTCTGCCATGCTCCTTGCAGGACTCGACGGCATAAAGCATAAGATAGAGCCGCCACAGCCGATCGATAAAGACCTCTATGAACTGGAGCCGGAAGAGGCGGCACACGTCAAGTCAGTGCCCGGCTCTCTTGATGAGGTGCTTAATGCCCTCGAGGAGGATCATGATTTTCTGCTTCAGGGAGATGTCTTTACAACAGATCTCATTGAGACATGGATTGCATACAAGAGAAAGAAAGAGGTGGATGCAATAAGACTTAGACCTCATCCATATGAGTTCGCCCTCTATTTTGATATTTAATTTTTTTGTCATTTCGGGCAAAGCGGAGCAATTTCCTGATATGGGGGTTGCTTCGCACCCCTCTCCCCGAAATAACCAGGTGCAATGAGGACTAGCAGTGGTTATCAAGGATATTATCTCAGATCACAAGATACTTGAACTTACAGCCCTGTACGAAATAAGCAGGACCTTTGCGTCTTCTCTTAACCTTAAGGTTACGACAAACAAGATCATGGAGATATTCGCGAGAGTACTTGGCATGAGGAGGGGCACCCTCACGCTCCTTGACCCTGAAAATGGCGAACTGGTTATAGAGATTGCACACGGATTATCCGAAGAAGAGATCGCGCGCGGCCGATATAAGATCGGGGAAGGAATTACCGGCAAGGTAATGGAAAGCGGGGAGCCCATTATTGTCCCTGACATCGGCAAGGAACCCCTCTTCCTGAATAAGACAAAGGCAAGGGGTAATATTGCGGAGCAGAATATATCCTTTATCTGTGTCCCTGTCAAGATCCATGGAGAGGTAATAGGGGTCTTAAGTGTAGACCGGCTCTTCAAGGACGGCACAAGGTCATTTGAGGAGGATGTGAGGATCTTGACTGTAGTAGCCTCATTGATTGGGCAGGCCGTGAAGATAAGCAGGATGGTGGATGAGGAGAAGAAGACCCTTATCGAGAGGAATATATATCTTCAGAATGAGCTTAAGGCAAGGCATAGGCTTGAGAATGTTGTCGGCAGAAGCAAGAGGATGGAGGAGATCTATGATTCCATTGTCAAGGTCAGCCAGAGCAAGGCCACAGTTTTATTGAGGGGGGAGTCGGGAACCGGAAAGGAACTTATTGCAAAGGCAATACATTATAATAGTCCGCGCTACGATAAGCCATTCATTAAACTTAGTTGTGTGGCATTACCCGAGAACCTCCTTGAATCTGAACTTTTCGGCCATGAAAAAGGTTCATTCACAGGCGCCCTTGATATGAGAAAGGGGAGATTTGAGCTGGCCGATGGAGGGACCCTGTTTCTCGATGAAATAGGTGACATGTCCCCATCAACTCAACTAAAACTACTCAGGGTATTACAAGAGAGGAAGTTCGAAAGGATCGGGGGGAATAAGACCATATCTGTTGATATCCGCCTTATCACAGCAACCAATCGAGACCTGGAAAGGGCAGTTAAGGAGGGGATCTTCAGAGAGGACCTGTATTACAGGCTGAATGTGGTTCCTATCTTCCTTCCCCCTTTAAGAGAGAGGAGGGAAGATATCCCGTTCCTTGTAGACCACTTCCTTAAGAAATTTAATAAGGAGAATAGGAAAAATATAGAAATCTCCCATAAGGCCATCGATATCTTGATGCAGCAGGAATGGCCCGGTAATGTGAGGGAGCTCGAGAACCTTGTCGAGAGGATAGTAGTGATGGCAAAGGGGGATCAGATCATGGCAAAAGATCTCTCAGATCACCTGTCCATTGATGCAGGATCTAAGAAGCCTGGAGCAGGCGCTACAACGACACTAACCGGGAAGATAGAGGATATAGAAAAGGATCAGATCATGGCAGCGCTGAAAAAAACAGGATGGATCCGTGCGAGGGCAGCAAAACTCCTGGGCATAACCCCCAGACAGATCGGATACAAGATAAAAAAATATAGTATAAAGGCCTGAAGATGAAAGGACTTATAATAAAACATATTGACATAGAGGGCCCCGGCAGGCTTGGGGAATTCCTGTCCTCAAAGGGGACACTGCCGGACTATATCGAGCTTGAAAATGGTGATCATGTCCCTAAGAACCCGGATGATTACAGGTTTATTCTAATCCTCGGCGGTCCGATGAATGTCTATGAGGAAGACAAATATCCCTACTTAAAGGATGAAGATCGATTCATAAAAGATGCAATAAAAAGAGGGATCCCAATACTGGGTATATGTCTTGGCGCCCAGCTTATAGCCAAGGCAGCAGGGGCAAGGGTTTTTGCAAATCCCGCAAAGGAGATCGGCTGGTATAACGTAACATTGACCAAGGAGGGACTGGAAGACCCTCTCTTCAGGGGGCTAGACAGAGAGTTTTCTGTTTTTCAGTGGCACGGCGATACTTTTTTTATACCAGATGGCGGTGTGGTACTGGCAGGGTCTAAACTTTGTAAGAATCAGGCCTTCAGGTATAGATCCGCATATGGGCTCCAGTTCCATCTGGAGGTAACAGAAGGAATGATTAAGGAGTGGATAGGGTCATATCAAGGGGAGCTTGATTCCCTTAAGGAAATCATTGATCCTGCGCGGATTATCGGGGAGACGCCAAAAGAGATGCCGGCATATACTAAAAACAGCGAGACTATCTTCAAAAACCTTGGCGATATATTACACCTACAATAGTGTAGTACCAATACATTTTTGTAGCAACACATTTTGGCCTCTATTTTCAATGTGTTATATAGCAATTCTCTCTAGGGGATTCAATTATGTAAGGATATTTGAACCAGTCTAAACAGTACAATTTTTGCCTGGTCAATAAAACCACTTTAAATATCAAATAGTTAGAAAATTGCCGATTATTGCAATATATTGGCATGGGAATTGTATAAATATCCACAGTTTAAACATTCAAACGGGAGGAGGAGGAAAGTGAAAAAAGGATTATGGGTGTTGATCTTAGCTTTATTGTCTATAACAGGCTTTGTTGTAAATGTTAGTGCAGCCGATCCGGCTGATGAGGCGATTGCAAAGGGGGTAAAGATATCAGGATTCGTTGATCTCTATTATGGCTATAATTTTAACAATCCTGATAGCCGTAAGAATGATGCGGTAACCACAAATTTTGATTTTAACCACAACACCTTTAGCCTTAATTTAGCCGAGCTAGTCATCCAGAAGGCACCAGGCCCAGTTGGTTTCAGGGTTGATCTCGATTTTGGTCCTACGACAGATTTTGTGCATAGCGTTGAACCTGGAGGTAATGAAACCTTTAAGCATACACAACAGGCATACATAAGTTATATTGCTCCGATAGGGAAGGGAGTTACGCTTGATTTCGGAAAGTTCGTTACACATATGGGGGCAGAGGTAATAGAATCAAAGGATAACTGGAACTACACACGCGGTCTGCTATTTTGCTGTGCTATCCCTTATTATCATGCCGGCCTGCGTGCCAATGTTCCGATTAATGACATGTTATTTGTCAATGGTTATCTTTATAATGGATGGAATAATGTTGTTGAAAATAATGGGATCAAGACCTTTGGGGCCCAGGTGGGGATTACACCTATACCTCAGCTTCCGATCCTCCTGAGCTGGATCGGGCCTGAAGATTTCCCTGGTGTGAGTACTGGTCGTCAGGTATATGAGGCAATTGTCAGCTATAATGCCACTGATTCCCTATCGTTCATGGTTGACTATAATTATGGAACGCAGGATTCCCTGACAGGTATCTCTCAGAAATATTCTGGCATCGCAGCCTATGCCAAATTGAAGCTTGATCCCTATACATTGGCTCTCCGCTATGAAAATGTGGATGATAAAGATAACGTTATATTCTTTGGCACAACACCAGACGGAAACAAGATTCAGGAAGTTACTCTGACCGCCGAGAGGACGATCGCCGGGAGTCTTTTAACCCGACTAGAGTATCGGATGGACAAGTCCGACAATAATATCTATGAGGATAAAGACGGTAATTTTATAGAAGACAGCCAGAGCCGTGTCGTATTAGGTTTTGTATATACGTTCTAAATCAAAGAAATAGACTGGACAATGATATCCGATGAAAACGTAACTTTTTTTTGAAGAACCGAAGTTTTTATGGAGGTGAATTCCAATGAAAAAGATCGAGGCTGTAATCAAACCCTTTAAACTCGATGAGGTCAAAAAGGCCTTGACCGACATCCATATAGAGGGTATGACCGTATCAGAGGTAAAGGGTTTTGGAAGGCAGAAAGGCCATACAGAGCATTACAGGGGGGCTGAATATATTGTTGAGTTTATACCCAAGGTGAAGATAGAGGTGGTTACAACAGAGGATATGGTTCCAAAGGTAATCGAGGCCATAATAAACACGGCAAAGACCGGCAAGATAGGCGATGGTAAGATATTCGTCTCTTCGGTAGAGGAAACAATAAGGATAAGGACTGGAGAGAAGGGGAAAGAGGCACTATAACACCGGAGAATCTTTTTTTAGGAGAATCGATATGTTTAAAAAAATGTCTAATAAGTTTTTAGTAGCCCTACTGTTACTTACAGCCTTTCTGGCGCCGATAGCAGCCTTGGCGCAAGAGGCTGTCGCTCCTCCGCCTGCAACTGCCCAGGCTGCCCCACCCCCGGAACCAACGCCTGATCCATCCGGCGCCAGTACAGGGGGCGCGGCAGATGTGATCGGGGCAAGCGCCAATGCCCCAACGGCAGATGACCTGAAAAACCTGGGGCCGAAGGAGCCGCTCGCGGCAAAACTGGCAGACGTGGTGGGACATAACAGGATAGCAATCAACATAGTCTGGACATTAGTAGCAGGCTTCCTTGTCATGTTTATGCAGGCAGGCTTTGCCCTGGCAGAGACAGGGTTTACACGGGCAAAGAATGCAGGGCATACCATGGCTATGAATTTCATGGTCTATGGTATAGGTATGCTCGGATATTGGATCTGTGGTTTCGCACTCCAGATGGTTGGTGTCGGTGGGGTGGCGAGCCTTGGCGGTGCTACAACACTGAATGGGGAATTTGCAATAAGTCTTTTCGGTAAAGACTTCGGTCTGTTTGGGACGAAGGGCTTCTTTCTTTCCGGTGTTTCCTATGATGCTGTAATCTTCGCCCTCTTTCTCTTCCAGATGGTCTTTATGGATACCACTGCTACTATACCGACAGGTGCGATGGCCGAGCGCTGGACATTTAAATCCTTTGTAATTTACGGGTTCTTCATATCAATGTTCACATATCCTATCTATGCTACTTGGCTATGGGGCGGCGGGTGGCTGTCTGCCCTTGGCAGGAATTTTGGATTGGGGCATGGAACCCTTGATTTTGCCGGCTCCTCAGTCGTCCATATGACAGGAGGTGTTGCCGCGCTGGTAGGGGCGATGATACTGGGGCCAAGGCTTGGGAAATATGGATCTGATGGGAAACCCCGTGCCATCCCCGGACACCATATCCCTATGGCCGTTACAGGCTGTTTTATCCTTGCCTTCGGATGGGTCGGATTTAATGCAGGTTCGTCCCTGGCAGGTGGAGACCTGAGGATCGGCGTAATCGCAACAAATACCATGCTGGCCTCTGCTGCCGGCGCCATAGCTTCAATGTTTTATATGTGGAATGCCTATGAAAAACCTGATATCTCCATGATGGCCAATGGTCTTCTGGCAGGGCTTGTTGCCATCACTGCGCCTTGCGCCTTTGTAAATTCCGTTTCCGCAGTCATTATCGGCGCAGTTGCAGGCTTGCTTCTTTGTGTGAGCGTATTTTTTGTGGAGCGCACCTTAAAGATTGATGATCCTGTCGGCGCCATATCAGTCCATGGGGTAAACGGGGCATGGGGGCTCCTGGCATTAGGGCTTTTTGCCGATGGCACCTATGGCGATGGTTTTAATGGCGTAACCGGTACGGTGAAAGGGCTCTTTTACGGCGATGCCTCCCAGTTTATTGCCCAGATCACAGGGGTTATAACCAACTTCCTCTTCGTCTTCATCGTTATGTATGTCTTCTTTAAGATACTCGATAAGATAGTACCACTTAGGGTCTCAGAGGAGGTGGAGATTGACGGCCTAGACCAGCATGAGGTAGCTGTGAGCGCTTATCCAGACTTCACTATACATAAAACGCCATAATGTTTTATTGCTAATCGCTGATGCATTCCTAGTCCAGCTTCTTTACTACCCCAGGGATTGACAGCTTCCCTCCCCAATCCCTGGGTTATTTTTTTATCAGTATCGGCACTCCTTATCTTCATCATAGAGCACTTCCTTGTCTTATGTTTCTCATTGATCTATCCATATTAAACCTATATCATACCTCAGGATTCCTCTCTCTTCAGGGAGAGGAGAAATATGGGGCTATGTAAAAGGATCTCATGGGCACAAGGACCAAACTTATCTGGGTGGCCATCCTATATTTTGCAGAAGGATTTCCCTTCGGTCTTATTATTGATACCTTTCCGGTTTATCTCCGTTTCCAGGGCATCAGCCTTACCAGCATTGGACTTTTGAGTCTTGTCGGACTACCCTGGACATTAAAATTTCTCTGGGCGCCTGTTGTTGACCTCTGGGGCCGGCGCAAGACATGGTTTGTTGGATGCCAGATCTTAATCTCGCTTGTCCTCCTTGGGACTTTTTATCTGGACACATCCAGAATAGGACCACTACTCTGGCTGCTGCTTATCATAGCAATTTTATCTGCTACGCAGGATATTGCCATTGATGCCTATACGATTGAGCTGCTTGATAGTAAGGAGATGGGACCGGCAAATGGTATACGGGTAATGACATACCGAATTGCCCTTATAGGCGCGGGTGGTCTGCTTGTTGCTATGGCAGGGTTAGCGGGGTGGAAGGCGGCATTTATATCTGCGGCCTTCCTTCTCGCCATATTATCATTTACCTGCAACAAGGCGCCTTTTGTGGCGCGCCACAGGGAGCAGGTTGATTTTGCTCAAGGCTGGAAATACCGGATCACCGAAGGTGTCTGGCATCCCCTTAGGTCCCTCTTTAATAAAAGAACGGGTTTTATCTTCGTAATGCTATTTATCCTCATCTTTAAATTGGGAGATATGGCCCTTGGCCCTATGGTAAAGCCCTTTTGGGTAGACCGGAAGTTTACGCCCCTCCAGATTGGGATGATACCCGGTACTATCGGTGTGGTCTCGACGGTTTTAGGCGCGCTGCTCGGAGGTGCGCTTACAAGCAGATGGGGGATCTTCCGGGCACTCTGGATACTCGGGATTGCCCAGGCTGCATCAAACCTGGTTTACGCGGCTGCTGCCGCCATGCCACCTTCAGAGTGGCTTATGTATACGGCCTCAGTTGTCGAATCATTCTGCGGAGGGCTTGGGACTGCCCCATTCCTTGCCTTTATGATGAACATCTGTGAAAAAGAATATGCCGCAACACAGTATGCACTTCTAAGCGCATTATTTGGACTTACGCGTTCAGTCTCCGGCGCCATATCAGGCTCAGCAACAGAACGCCTGGGATACGCAGCATATTTCATTTTAACCTTCTTCCTTTCATGTCCGGCCTTTCTGCTGCTTGGCCGGATCAGGGCATGGACAGGAAAAGATCGCAATGTGAATTGAGACATCAGCGCTTTATGTTATAATTAAATTACTAATTTTTATTGCAATAAGGAGGGATTATCTATGGTTGTTTTAAGGTCTGAAATGGTTCCTCTGGGGACGCCTGCCCCTGATTTTACATTGCCTGGTGTAGATGGAAAAAGATATTCACTGGGCAGCTTTGAAGGCAAGAGGATATTAGTAGTCATATTTATGTGCAACCATTGTCCCTATGTTAAGGCTACACTGGACAGGATGATCCGGATACAGAAGAGGTATCAGGACAAGTCCGTTCAACTCATAGGCATAAACCCGAATGATGAAACAACATATCCTGATGACTCTTTTGAGAATATGAAGATAGTTGCAAAGGCAAAGGAGATCCCGTTCCCGTACTTGCGTGATGAAACTCAGCAGGTTGCCCGGAAATACAATGCCGTATGCACCCCTGATATCTTTGTCTATGACCAAGAAAGGAAACTTGTCTACCGGGGAAGGATAGACGATAACTGGCAGTTTGAGGAGAAGGTTACAACCCATGACCTGACCGATGCCCTGGATTCAATTATCTCAGGTAGGTCATTACCGGCAGAACAGCACCCATCCATGGGATGTTCGATCAAGTGGAAGGATTGACCCGGGTACATGCCTGAGGTAAGTTTTTATAGTCATCGTGATAGAGGAGGTGTAATAAATGGAGGGTAAACCGTGGGAATCAAGCAACAGATTTTGAAAGCAATCGAAGAACTGGCAAATACTAACGCACTTCTTTTAGCCTGCAACCGTTGGCTGGAAATGGCTGCGGGGAAAATAAGTTAGGAGTGGTGCAAGATGTGCAAGATGGGGTCAGATGTGCAAGATGGGGTCAGACTTGCCTATTGACATAAGTCAAAGAGAAGGACTCCTTTCGGGATAGTTGCCTTGTCAATCTCCTATTAATATTTTCTTTAAAATTGCCCTCAATCAGGATATCCCTTATGGGGTAGCAATGATCACCAAAGGAAAAGACGCCTTCATAGATACTTATAGGCCCTACCGTACGCATAAAGGCAAATAGATAATATTATGAGGACAAAAAAGTAACTTATGAAAATAATAATTTGACTTTATTGTTTAATTCATGTTACAGGTATATCCCGCTTGAAAGAGGAGGATATGGGCCAATATGGGATTCTATTGGTTAATCTAAACCCAAATCCCCTTTATTGTCCTAATGATCCATGTGAAAGGCTTCCTAAGCTACTCAAGGCTTCACTGTCTGACGAAGCGCATGTCCAAATTATCACCTCTTTTCCATCTAAAGATGTATCAAAGCCGCCCGATCTTATCCTCCTTAGGCCTTCTCTAATTAATCCCCTCCAGGAGACCATAGACCTCTTAAAAAAAACAGTGGAGTCAGGCAAATATCTTATGTCTGTTGTGTATAGGATGGGAAGGCGCTTCTGAGATTTTTCGAGCCATGCAAAATGGGCTGGACGATTATTTTACCTGTCCTTATAAAGAGATCGATCTTATTCCCAGGATCCACCGGATGGTTCAATTAAGTACCTCAGCCCTCCGTTCTTACCAGGCAAAGGCGATTAAAGAAAGGCTCCATTTAGAATCCTTAGGATCTCTGGTTGGTGAGAGCAAATCTTTTTTGAGAATTGTTGAGAAGATACTGCTATTTGTAAATGTCGATGCCCCGGTACTGATCCTGGGTGTGACCCCTGCCGTCAATAGTGGACACCATTTGACTCATGCCGCGATCCTTTTTTCATAAAACTGCTTTTCATAGGCAGCAGGTGATAGATACCCCAGCCGTTTCTGCCTTCTTTGCCTGTTGTAGAAGACCTCTATATAC